>CAIYVS010000057.1 GCA_903929655.1 uncultured Bacteroidota bacterium
CCAGATCTTCTTTATGAAAATTGGATACGAACAGATGCGTCAAAAAAATGATACAAATAAAAGCGATGATATGTTTGACGATGCCTTGCACTAAATAAAATTGCGTTTGCAATATTACTCTAATCCTAAAAATAAAGCATTAGGATATGCCATATTTCCCGGTAATATGGCTCATTATTAACAAATATTTTACATGCTGATAATAACTATTTGATAACGCCAAGCTCTTTGCCAACTTTGGTAAAGGCAGCAATTGCTTTATCGAGATGTGTCAGCTCATGTGCAGCTGATATTTGCACCCTGATGCGCGCCTGTCCTTTTGCTACTACCGGGTAAAAGAAACCTATTACATAAATGCCTTCCTCAAGCATGGCAGCAGCCATTTTCTGGGCCACTACTGCATCATACAACATTAGTGGACAAATGGGATGGGTGCCGGGTTTTATGTCAAAACCGGCTTCTGTCATTTTTTTCCTGAAATAAAGGGTATTATTTTCAAGCTTATCGCGTAATTCGGTCGTCTCGCTGATCATATCTAATACCGCTATAGATGCCCCAACTACCGATGGGGCCACTGTATTTGAAAACAGGTAGGGGCGGCTTCTCTGGCGCAACATATCTACTATTTCCTTCTTTCCGCTGGTAAAACCTCCAGATGCACCACCCAAGGCCTTGCCAAGTGTACCAGTAATAATATCTATCCTCCCCATTACCCCGCATAGTTCATGTACACCGCGACCTGTTTTCCCCATAAAGCCGGAAGAATGGCTTTCATCTATCATCACCAGTGCCTCATACTTATCGGCTAGGTCGCATATTTTATCAAGCTGGGCAATAGTTCCGTCCATTGAGAAAACAGAATCGGTAACAATAATGCGAGTACGTGCATCTGCATTCAGTTTCAGTTGTTCTTCCAGGTCGGCCATATTATTATGCTTATACCTGGCCCTCTTCGATTTGCACAACCTTACCCCGTCTATTATGGAAGCATGGTTCAATTCATCCGATATAATAACATCATCTTCTCCCAGTAAAGGTTCAAATACGCCCCCATTGGCATCAAAACAAGCTACATACAATATAGTATCCTCAACTCCCAGGAATTTTGATAGCTTGGCTTCCAGTTCTTTATGAATGTCCTGGGTTCCGCAAATAAAACGTACAGAACTCATGCCATAGCCACGTTCATCTATTGTCCGGTGAGCAGCTTCTATTACCCTTGGATGCGAAGAAAGTCCCAGGTAATTATTGGCACAGAAATTAAGAACGGTTTTCCCATTCACCACTATTTCAGCGCCCTGCGGCGATGCAATAATGCGCTCCTGTTTGAATAAACCTGCTTCTTTTATTTCCTGCAATTCTTTCTGCAAACGTGTGTAAAATGAGGGACTGGACATACTTTTTACCGAATTTTGCAGCAAAGTAAAGAAATTATTACGCAATCTCGTAGAGGCGCGATGCATCGCGCCTCTACACACAAAATATTCCGCATTTCTTAAAGTATTGTCAAAACTTAAATAGATAGCCTGAATGCACCCGAACTCTCTTAATTTTAAGAAATATTCCATTATCTATTGCGCAGTTTTACCATTTTCATCTTCTTATTAATGCCTTTTCTTTCCACTGCACAGCTATTGGAGGGCACTATTATTGACAATGAAACCAAATTAAGCATACCTGCTGTTACCGTTATTAACCAGACCCGCAGTATTATTTCCTATTCCGATTCGAACGGGTATTATAAAATACCTTTCACAACGGGCGATTCCATTCTTTTTTCTCATACTGCCTATAAACCTGTATTTCAACATATGGCTTTTTCATTGGGCAACCAATACAAAACCATATTAATGAACCCGAAAGTGTATGGACTTAAGCAGGCTACTATCATAGGCAGGACCAAATACCAGCAGGACTCCATTCAAAAATATGAGACCTATGAGCATACCATGAATAAAACCCAGGCCACAGGAAAATTTACAGGTCTTGGCTGTTCAGGTTGTATCAGCGCCATTGCAGATAAAATTTTAGGCATCAGCAAGAGGGCAAAAAGATTCAAAAACAATTTCAACACAGATGAGCAACAGGAATATATTGATACCCGCTATACCCCCGCTTTAGTTGCATCATTAACCGGACTTAAAGACGACAGCCTTGGTTTTTTCATGAACAAGTACCCTATGGAATACCAGTTTGCCCGCCAGGCTAGCGAGTTGGAACTAAAAGCCTGGATCAGGGATAACTATAAGCAATACCTAGATAACATAAAAGACAGTGCAGCTCATCATACCTTCAAAAAGGAATGATCTCTTTTATGTAACTTCGCATTAAATAGATATATGATACCGGCATGGCAAAAAGGGATTGTGAAGCAGATAGAACAGGCAACACCTAATACCCGCAGATTCTGGATTGAATTAGCTGAAACTCCTGAATTTAATTTTAAACCTGGGCAGTTTGTTACGCTCGACCTGCCTATACATGAGCAACGCAATAAACGCTGGCGCAGCTATAGCATTGCCTCCGCACCCGATGGGACCAATGTTATAGAACTGGTACTGGTTCACCTGGAAGGCGGCAAAGGTTCTGAATATATTTTCAACGAGGTAAAAGTGGGCAGTGAGCTTACATTACGTGGCCCGCAGGGCGTATTTGTTTTGCCGGAGCCAATTGATAAAGACCTTTACCTCATCTGTACCGGAACGGGCATAGCCCCCTTCAGAAGTATGTTGCTGTATATTGAAAAGCACAAAGTGCCTACAAAACAAATTCATCTTATATTCGGTACACGCAGCAGGAAAAATTTGCTTTATGAGGAAGAGATGAAAATGCTGCAGGAAAAACTACCCCAATTCAGTTATCATGCTACACTTTCAAGAGAGGTAGTAGAGGGATATTATAATGGTTATGTACATCCCGTTTATGAAGCCATTGCAAAACCGGGTGTACCTTCTAAGTTTATGCTATGCGGCTGGCGTAATATGATAGACGAAGCCAAGCAACGTATACTGATGCTTGGCTTCGACAGAAAAGATATACAGGAAGAATTGTACGGTTAACAGTTCTACCTCATTAATTGAAATTTGCTATTTGCGCTATTATTACCTGATACTAATTGCACCTGGTAAACTCCATTTGGCAATTCTTTGCCCATATCAATATGCTTGCTGACATTGCCATTTTGAGCAATTGCTTTTTCTGACAATACCACTTTAGCGTTCATGTCCAGAACGATGATATACACTTGCTTACCATTCAGTGAAGCATTAACATTGCCACTTACTGTAAAGCTTCCTGAGTTTGGATTAGGGTATAGCTCAACTTTAGTAATGGCTGAGTTTAAAACAGGCACTGAAGTGGGCGAATACGTAAATTCCTTTGCAAGCTGGTATGACGGATCTGTAACAAAAAGATTTTTGTTGGCATCCAAACAAATACCGTAAGGTGCACTTATTTGATTGACAGCTATCCCCGGCAGACCTGTACCCACTACACGCGAACCAGCAAGGGCTCCAGGCGCCCATTCCATGATCCTGGAATTTAAATAATCTGTCACTATAACATTACCATTCGCATCTACCCATACGCCGCTTGGACAATTTAATAAAGAGTCATTACTACCTGGTGCTCCTAAGGAAGATCCTGCAACAGTTACACCTGTTACGTAAGGAGGTGCCCATTTTTGCACACGGGCATAACCATAATCAGCGACGTAAACATCACGTGTTGTTTTATCAACAAATATCCCCAATGGCTCATTTAAAGTAGTTGCAGATATTCCCTGGCCATGGTAGTGGCCGCCACCTGCTACCAATATGCCACTATCACCTACAACATAATTGGGTGGAAAAGCCAATACGCGAAAAACACCTATATTGGTGTTATCATTCCCTTCAGCCACATAAACCGTATCATCGTTAGCGCCGGCTGTGATGAACAGGCCTGTAGGTGCATTCACGTGATTCTTCTGGGCGGTAAGTGTAGCATAACCTCCTGCAAAAAGAGTAGGACTGGCAGTAGAAGCAGTCTGCCCATTACTAACATTAATAGAAGCAGCAGTATATTTCACTATGCGGTTATTATTGCGGTCTGCAACAAACAAGTTTCCGTTATGATCTAATGCAACGGCTGTTGGGTGGTTGAGATGCGTAGAATCCCCTGTTACTCCGGCAACGGTAGTTCCATAGGCATCACCTACATGCCATTTTTGCACCCTGTCGTTAAAGAAATCTGCAATGTAAACATTACCGCTTCCGTCCACACAAAGGCCGTAAGGAAAATTTAATGCTGTATCAGATGGGCCGGGGTGTCCTAATTCCTGGCTGCCAGGATTTAAACCGATGTTACCTGCAAACTGGATCCCGTTTTGGTTGAACCACGTGTATTGGGCGCTGGCGTGCTGACTTGCGTATCCGCAAATAAGTACAATAAATAATAAAGTAAGTAAACTTTGGGTTCGCATATCTTTTGTTTTAGAAGATAAAAATAACAAAGAAATTTATAAATAACGAATGTTTATTGCCTTAATTACAGAAGCAAAATATTTAATACAATTAATATATAATCATTTTAATAAATAAGTTACGGGGTATTAATCTAATTTTGCCAGCTTCAGTTTCGCTTTGCTTGAGTGGAGTTCCAGCCTAATATCTTTGTTATTATCCTTGTACCATAATTTATATTTCACCTTATTTATTTCAACATAGCAGGTATCATCCATAAATGATACTTTATAGTCTATAGGAGAGGCAAAATTAATAGACACTATAGGTTGCTCAGGATTTCCATTTTTAAAATCGAAATGATAAGTACATTTTTTATTCACTTCGCTCCAGTGTCCACTGATAGCGTTCAGAATAGCATATTTTAAATTTCCGTCGGCAATTACCATAATATAGGCTGTTTTTATAATTGGGTTGTGGTAATTTTATTCCAGATTCGGGCGATAAATCAATATTAAAAAAAATGATTCATCGCTATAAAATTATATTTCTTTATCCTGCCATTGCGGATGCTCTAAGACGAAACAGGAAATATTGAAATTGAAGCGGTAAAAACTAAAACCAAATACCATATTAAGGATTGGTTAATTTATTCGTATTACCACATTACATATTTTAATAAATATCAATCATTTGAAGCAGCTTGAGCGATTCCGCACAATTATTATACAAATTGCAGATAAATCAGTGCTGCAACTACGCCGCTCATCAGGATGAGTGTTAATGCCCCTGCAACATTTGATATAGGCTTATTGGTATACTGTCCCATTATTTTTTTATTGTTACAGATATGCATTACCATTGCCACCATTACCGGTGCTGTAATACCATACAGCACTGCAGTGTACACCAAAGCCTGGATCGGGCTTATACCTAAAAAATTGATGAGTAAGCCGATAAATAATGAAACGCCGATGATCCTGTAAAACCCTTTTGCCTCATGAAATTTCTTGTCGAGGCCACCCTTCCATCCAAAAGTTTCAACCAGCATGTATGAAACAGAACCGCTCAATACAGGAATTGCCAGGAAGCCTGTTCCTAAAATTCCCAATGCAAATAGCAAATAACTGAGCTTGCCTGCCAATGGCTTTAATGCTATGGCTGCCTGCTCTACAGTTTCTATCTGGTGAATCCCGTTTTTAAACAAGACTGCTCCTGTGGTGAGGATAATAAAAAACATAATAAGGTTAGAAAAGAGCATGCCGAAACCTACATCTTTCTGCATGTTGATAATGCTTCGCTTATCAACCATTACAGTTCTCTGCGGCTTACTTTTCATATCCTCTGCCTCCATAGTGGTCTGCCAGAAAAATAAATAAGGAGAAATGGTTGTACCTAATATGCCAACCAATATGTTAATAAAATCTTTTGTAAAACTGATGTGCGGTATGAAACTGTCTTTCAACACTGCATGCCAGTCAACATCAACAATAAAAGGCACAATCAAATACACCAGTAAGGTGATACAGAGATATTTCAGGATGTTAGCTATTTTCTTGTAGGGAATGTAAACCATGCATAACATTAATATCACTGTAAAAAGAAAACTAAAGAACGCAGGGTACACCTGCGGAAACATAAGATTGGCAACAGCTCCCATTCCTGCTATATCAGCACCTATATTTAAAACTATGGCCGGGAAACTAAGTAACAAAACAAAATATAGAACGGGTTTAGGATAATGCTTCTTTATAGTACCTGCCAGGCCCTCTGAAGTAACCATCCCTATCCTGGCGCACATCTCCTGTATGGCTGCCATTAAAGGAAAGGTGAGTAAGGCTGTCCATAATGTAAGATAGCCAAATCCCGCCCCTGCCTGCGAATAAGTGGCAATGCCGGAGGGATCATCATCGCTGGCCCCGGTTATTAAACCCGGACCCAGTATTTTTAAAGTGCGTGATAACTTTCGCGTTATGCGCTTCTGCAAATTCATGTTTGCGAAACATTGATTCTGACACCAAGATATACTTTATACTCCTGAATTTTCCTGATCAAAAAAAGCCCCATGCTAAAGCATAGGGCTCTAATACCATTTGGATGTATATCGTTTACTGTTCAAGTGAGTGAATGCCATGGAACAAACGTTTCCAGTGCATATCGCGCAGCATTCCGCCTTTACCGAAACTGAGCCATACAAACCATGCCTTGCCCACTACATGGTCAATTGGCACATAACCCCAGTAGCGCGAATCCAGCGAATTGTCCCTGTTATCACCCATCATCCAGTAGTAGTCCATTTTAAAAGTATAGCTTTTGGCTTCCTGCCCGTTAATAAATATCTTGCCATCATGCTCTTCCAGTTTATTCCCCTCATAATTGGCAATGACACGGCGATATAATGCGATATTTTCAGGACTTAATTGCACGGTCACACCTTCCTTCGGTATTACGATCGGTCCATAATTATCCCTGTTCCACTTAAAATGCACTGTGTCTTGTGGAAAAGGCCCTGCATCTTCGGTATATCCTTTGGGATATAAAAAAGGTCTTACAGAAACAACCTGGGAAAGTTTTTTAACCATATCCACCTGGTCATTCTCCAGGTTATATAAAAATCCGCCACCCATAGGCATCCTGTCTATACTGTTTTCATCCAGGAAATCATCAGATAGTCCAAAATCTTTAGTTTGCACCAGGTACAGTAATTTTTGGTGCGGGTATTTTATAGCCGGCTGGTCATTTATATAAAGGACGGCATCCCTTACTTCCAGTTTATCACCGGGCAGGCCAACACAACGTTTAATATAATTTTCCTTTTTATCAACCGGGCGGGTCATGATATGATAACTCGCCTTCATCATTTCCCGGTTATTATTAAACTCACCTCTTAATGCAGAATAATAATCATCACCGGGCCTTTCTTCCATTACTGTATCGCCACCCGGATAATTGAATACCACTATATCATTCCGCTCTATATGCCCAAAACCTGGCCAACGGTGATACTTCCATTGCACAGCCTCTGTATACGACTTTCCGCCTAAAAGAGGCATGGTATTATGCACCAGTGGAATAGCCAGGGGGGTCATGGGTATGCGGGGACCATAAGCCAGTTTGCTCACAAAAAGGTAATCATTTACCAGTAAACTGCCTTCCATTGAACCGGTAGGTATGGTATAAGCCTCAAAAAGGAACAGCCGTATGATGGTTGCAGCTACAATGGCAAAAATTGCGGCATCCAGCCACTCCCGCCATACCGACTTTTTCTTTTTGTTTTCTTTGTCTTTCTTTTTCCAAAAAGGCATAACTAATGTTTATCCTGCCAAATTAACAAACTCCAACTCATTATTATTACCCCCAAACAGCTTATTTTGTATTATTTAACAAAAATTCAAATTTGAAAATACTTACCACGAAATCTTTCCATATGTATAAAAGACTTTCTGCCTCTTACCCAAACAGCGTCCAAATTTTCAATTTCCCGAATTTCAAACTAACTTGCCGTGATGAATACTCAAATTAGCGTTCCATAGCTGATTCACTTGGCATATCATTTTCAAATTAACAAATTTTCAAATTACAATGCGTTCAGTTACAATATTAGGTGCAGGGCTCGTAGGTTCTTTGCTGGCAATTATCCTTCGTAAACGTGGTTATGAAGTAAGTATTTATGAACGCCGCCCTGATATGCGAAGCGCCTCCATTTCTGCAGGCAAATCTATTAACCTGGCAATGAGCCACCGCGGCTGGAATGCCCTTGCACTTGCCGGACTGAAAACAGAAATGGAAGAACTTGCCATACCCATGTACGGGCGCCAGTTGCACCAGGCAGACAGCAACCTTGTTTTTCAGCCATATAGTAAAAATAATGAGGCTATCTATTCTGTTAGCCGTGGGGAACTGAACAAAAAACTCATGAGCCTAGCCGAAAAAGAAGGGGTGACTATATATTTTGAACAAAAGTGCAGTAAAGTAGATGTGCAAAAGAACCGTGCTTATTTCCAGCTGCCCGATGGCTCGGAAAAAGTGCTTGATGCAGATCTTTTATTTGGCGCCGATGGAGCTTTTTCTGCACTCCGCCACAGTTATACACAAATGGACCGGGTGAATTGTGACCATTTCTACCTGGAATATGGCTATAAAGAACTAAATATCCCTCCCGGCACAAAAGAAAAATGGCTGATGGAAAAAAATGCTTTGCATATATGGCCCCGCGGCAATTTTATGCTTATAGCATTACCCAATACGGATGGCACATTTACCTGCACGCTCTTCATGCCTTTTGACGGGGAGGTATCTTTTTCCAAACTCAATACAAAAGAAGAAGTTACAGCCTTCTTTGTTAAATATTTTAAAGATGCAATGGCTTTAATGCCCACCTACCTCGAAGATTTCTTCCAAAACCCTACCTCGTCGCTTATTACCACTCATATTAACCCCTGGCATTTTTTCTTTTAATCTGGAAATAGAAAAATCTTGCAAACCGTTCGCAACAAAATTCTTCATCTCGTGATAACGAAAATCAGGAATTATAAAATTGGGATTTTTCTCATAGAAATCCAAGAGCGGTTTCTGGAAGGCTGAAAACATAAAAAAATAATTTTCTTCGTTGATGATTTCTAGTGGCTTACCAGGATGGAGC
>CAIYVS010000058.1 GCA_903929655.1 uncultured Bacteroidota bacterium
CCCCAGGTACATACCATCCGATATAAAAATATACGTATTACACATGCGGATATATTTCCATTTTCAATACATTTTTACATTGATGAATTAGCTAAACAAGTCAATATAATTGCCATAGTTCACAATAGCCGTGACCCTGAATTACCTCAAAAAAGATTATAGATTATCTGGTAAAACTCATTTCTTTCTTTAACCCATTCTTAATCATTAATCCCCTCATTTTCCTTACCTTGCGCACCGAATGAATTTGCAGGTGCTGCTGGGTTTGTATCAGAATGATATCCGCTTAAAACAATTAGCGGCCGCAGCCTCATTGCCCGATCACAAAATCCGCGTCTATTTAGACAATCTCAGGGGCTCCGCCATCAACTTTATTGCAAGCGCCATATGGCAGCAAACAGACCTCAACCATGTCTTTATCCTCAACGACAAAGAAGAGGCCGCTTACTTCCATAATGACCTGGAGCACCTTACCGGAGCCTTAGACATTTGCCTCTTCCCCGATTCATTTAAGCGTGCAGGCCATTTCAATGAAATGAACAGCAGCCATATCATGCTGCGCACAGAAGCCCTCAGCAAGTTCAGTGGCAAAACAGCAGCTCACAAAAAAGTACTGGTCACCTACCCCGAGGCCCTGTTTGAAAAAGTAGTAAATAAGACCTCTTTGTCTGACAATATGATCAGCATCAAAGTAGGAGAAGCCCTTAAGATCGATACCCTGCTGGAGCTCTTTATCCATCTCGGTTTCAGGCGCGAGGACTTTGTTTATGAGCCTGGTCAGTTTGCCATGCGGGGCGGCATTCTCGATATCTATTCTTTCGGCAACGAACACCCATACCGTATAGAGCTCTTCGGCAATGAGGTGGATAGCATCCGCATCTTCAACCCCGAAACCCAATTATCCGAGCGCAAACTCTTAATGATTTCCATATTTCCAAATATCGAAACCAAATTCGATACTAAGGAAAAAATATCCATACTCGATTACCTGCCACCCAATACCATCATCTGGGCCAAAGACCTCGACTTTACCTTAAGCCGCCTCTCCAAACTCCAGTTCGAACTACCCGAAAAGATCGAGCTCAGCCAGGTAGCCATAGACCACGAAGAAGAAACAGTTAAAGACCTGTCCAGGGAGGATTTTGAAATAGTAGACGAGTTCCGCGACAAGCTAAGACAAAGGCATCTCATAGAATGGTACAACCACTCCCTGCAGAAGATAACAGGCGATGAAATAACCGCGGTCCTGCAATTTGCTACAGCAGAACAACCCGTATTCAACAGGCAGTTCAATATGCTCATTGCCGACCTGCAACAGAAAGGCAGTAACAAATACACCCCCTATATCTTTGCAGAGAACCCCAAGCAATTAGAGCGCCTCCGCAGCATTTTCGAAGACCTGCATGCAGAGATCAATTTCGTAGCCATACCCACCGCCATCAGCAAAGGTTTTATAGACCACGATAAAAAAATCCTCTGCTACACCGACCACCAGATATTCCAACGCTATCATAAATACAATGTAAAGCAGGCATACACCAAAGGCAAAGCCCTTACCCTGCGTGCCCTCCGCGAGTTGCAACCCGGCGACTATGTTACACACATAGACCACGGTGTGGGCTTATACAGCGGACTGCAAAAAATAGAAGTGAATGGCAATATGCAGGAGGCCATCCGCATTCTCTATAAGGATAACGATGTGCTCTATGTCAATATCAACTCCCTGCACAAGATCAGCAAGTACACCGGCAAAGAAGGCACCAAGCCCCGTGTCAACAAACTGGGCAGCGATGCATGGACCAAGCTGAAGAACAAGACCAAGAAGCAGGTAAAAGATATTGCTACCGACCTTATTAAATTATACGCCAAGCGCAAAGCCTCAGAGGGTTTTGCATTTACACCCGATTCTTATTTACAAACCGAACTCGAAGCTTCCTTCTTTTATGAGGACACACCCGACCAAAGCAAAGCCACAGCCGATGTAAAACGCGACATGGAATCCCCTTCTCCTATGGACCGCCTCGTATGCGGCGATGTGGGTTTCGGCAAAACAGAGATCGGTGTGCGTGCAGCATTCAAAGCCGTCTGCGATAGCAAGCAGGCTGCCATACTCGTACCCACCACCATCCTTGCCTACCAGCATTTCCAGACCTTTAGCGATCGCCTCAAAGATTTCCCCTGCAACGTCGATTACATCAATCGGTTCAAATCTTCCAAAGAGAAAAAGGAAACACTCAAAAAACTGGAAGAAGGCAAGATCGATATCATCATCGGCACACATGCATTGCTGGGCAAAGACGTTAAGTTCAAAGACCTCGGCATACTTATTATAGACGAAGAACAAAAATTCGGCGTAGCCTCCAAAGAAAAACTACGCGAAATAAAAGCCAATGTAGATACCCTCACACTCACCGCTACCCCAATCCCGCGCACCCTGCAGTTCTCGCTCATGAGCGCCCGCGACCTCAGCATCATTAATACCCCCCCACCCAATCGCCAGCCCGTGCATACCGAGGTAATGGCATTTGACGAATACGCCATCCGCGACGCCATATATTATGAAACCGAACGCGGCGGACAGGTTTACTTTGTTCACAACCGCGTACAAAGCCTGCCCGAGATCGGCAATATACTCCGCAATCTGTGTCCCGACCTCAGTATAGGTGTGGCACACGGACAAATGGAAGGACATAAACTGGAAGAAGCCCTGCTCAATTTTATCGAGCGCCGCTACGATGTACTTTGCTGCACCAATATCATAGAAAGCGGTGTGGACATCTCCAATGCCAATACCATCATCATCAACAATGCACACCAGTTTGGCCTCAGCGATCTGCACCAGTTGCGTGGACGCGTGGGCCGCAGCAATAAAAAAGCATTTTGCTACCTCGTTGCTCCCCCATTAAGCACCCTGCCCGACGACAGCCGCAAACGCCTGCAAACCCTCGAACAGTTCAACGAACTCGGCTCCGGTTTCCAGATCGCCATGCGCGACCTCGACATACGCGGCGCAGGCAACCTGCTGGGCGGCGAGCAAAGCGGGTTTATAGCCGAGATCGGTTTCGAGATGTACCAGAAGATACTCAACGAAGCCATGCGCGAGTTAAAGACCACCGACTTTAAAGAAGTATTCTCTGCAGAACTGGAACGCAAAAAAGATTTTGTTGATGACTGCACCATAGATACCGATCTCGAGATACTGATTCCCGATACCTATGTAGAGAATATCACTGAACGTCTCTCCCTCTATACCCAGATGGACAATATAGAGAACGAAGAAGAAATGCAACTATTCGCAACCGAGTTGCAGGACCGTTTTGGCCCCATACCGCCCCAAGTCAACGACCTCTTCACCACCCTGCATTGCCGCCACATAGCCTGCCAACTCGGCTTCGAAAAGCTCATCCTTAAAAATGAGCAAATGCGCCTCTACTTCCTCAGCAATCCCGAATCCCCCTATTTCGAGTCCGACACCTTTAATCATATCCTCAAGCACATACAAACCCGCACCAACAATGCCCACCTCAAACAAGTAGGCAAAAACTTCCTCCTAGTAGTAAACAAAATGCGCGGTATGAATGATGTGCAAAAGTTTTTGGAAAGGATGGTGAAGAAAGAAGAAGTGAAAGCCTGAGCGCGTGGAGTTCTCCTCTTGAGAGGGGTGAGGGGTGTGTAAAAGATCAATCAAAGCTGTCATAGTGAACCCTTCGTCGAACCATGACTACCCTCAGAAATGATATGCCATTTATTAGAAATCCTTCCCACCACTCGCGTCATTGCATGCTCCAACCCACAATCTCCCATAGCCTGATCAAAGCTTTGTGCGCTGTCATAGTGAGCCCTTCGTCGAACCATCGGTGCATTGGCCAGCTAATAAAATGATTTGCGGCCTAATTAAAATTCTTTTGCCACCAGATGTTTAAGTGTTACTAAGGATTACTTTAATCTAAACATAAAATCAGAATGGTAATTACATCATTCGATTTTTCGCCAAGTTTATTAATTCTTCAAAATTGCCTTCAATCAATGCTTCTTTCTTTTTTCTGCTCCAGCCCTTAATTTGTTTTTCACGTGCTATGGCATGTTCTACTTGCCTGAAATGTTCGGAGTATTTTAATACTACAGGCCGGCGTGAAAATGTATAGCATTTAGTATCTACTCCTGCATTATGTTCCGCAAGCCTTCTTTCCAAATCATTTGTAATGCCTGTATAATAGGAGCCGTCTGCACATAAGAGGATATAGATATAATAGTTATGGTGGAGCTTCATAATGAAAATTAAATATTTTCTGGCATTGTTAGTAAATTCTTTCACGTCCCAGTGAACTTTTTTTACAATTTCAGCGTGGTCATGGTTCGACAGGCTCACCATGACATGAACAAGGCCCAACAGTATTGTCAGCCTGAGCTTGTCGAAGGCCCGTTGAGGAGGCAATCTAAGCCTATATTTTACACCAATGAGTTCATGACTAGACAATGGCTCACCATAACGTGAACAAAGCCCAACAGTATTGTCAGCCTGAGCTTGTCGAAGGCCTGTTGAGAGAATGCTCTTAAACTGATTTTCGTCCTTCCTCAGCGTAGTCTTTTTGGGCTACGTCGTAGTGGCTTCCGATCTTCAGTTGATGTCTTTTTTCGCCCTTGTTCGTATGCCGGGCGGCCTATTATGGAGCTAACATTTAGTACCCGATCAAAAATGAGATTGTTTTATATTCCCCGCTAGCTGTCAAACGCAAAAAGTAAACACCGGGGGGCATGCTATTTCCTAAACTAAGCTGTTTGTTCAGCACATTATCAGTAGTAATAAAAGTTTCTTTGTAAACAGATTGTCCTAAAGAATTGATGATTTCTATTACGGCTTCATTACCCTTAGCTACCCGCCCTTTTAAAATAAAATTTCCCCCATTAGGATTGGGATATAAACTGATAGTCTGCTCATTTTCCCCCATTTCAGGCACTGATAGCACACAATTCAGAGGTTTTACAAATTCAGTAGCCGGCATAGCATGGTATGCGTTGCTGCCGCTCACAAGAGCAACGACATTTTTGGTATACTGACAACTCGTACCTGCTAAATTGGGAAACTTGATACAGTCCATAGAATCCCTCGTACTTGTAAAGCCATCACAATAAATTTTGCCATCAGGGCCTAATCTAAGGTCAGTATCATATCCACCACCCGCTTCACTGTCAACAGTTACCCTGGAGTTGATTATAGCAATGGCCGTAGAAAGGCCTACATTATATTGGCTTGTTAACATGTTGTAAGAAGCATCCCATCTTTTTACGTACAATTTGGAATTATCAGGCGAGAAACTTGCACCATAGGTTCTGTTTGCACTATCTATCAATAATGCGTTTGATACCGTACCCGTATTAGGATCAAAAGAGCACAACTCAATACCTGTTTTTTCTAAATGATTGCATACTACAATTTTACTCCTGTCTGGCGAAACTTTTATTACACCCGTATTATAGGCGGCTGTGCTATCAAAATAACCTGCATGGGATATAACAGGATGAGCAGTATCAATTCCGCTCCCTGTAACATGGTATGCCCTGAAAACTGCTGAATCCATGCTGTGTACTAAAACCCATATATCACAACTGTTTCCTGCTATAGCTATCATTTTCTCCGACAGCATAGAATCAATCTTGATGCCCTTTTTAGTTGTTACAATATCTCCTAAACCTCCGTTTAGCGTCATGTCTGCTATACTGTAATATAGGCGGCTGGCATGCATGTCTCCCCAATTTTCAAGGTCGCTGGCATCTTCAAGACAAAAAAGGTAATACTGGTTGGGGTTGCCTATAACAGGTACAATTAATAGCCCCTCGTCTGTACTTGCCCCTTCATAAGAAGTGTCATTTCCCAAACTATTTTTATGCGGCATTAAACTATATCCGTTGGGCCAGCGATGCCCGTTTTTATCCCAAATAGAGTCAGCTGTGCCATAAAAAAGAAGATGGCCATTACTGTCGCACACAGAAGCGCTGCCTTCAATAAAATAGGCATTTGGACCCGTAGAGCCTAGGTACAGGCCTTCAATACCTGTTTGAACGGCCACAGGGCTACCTGTATTAAAATCAAGACCTGCGTGGTAACCGAAAGCCCAAACATTATTTTGTTTGATATTGTACTGGGCATGCAGAGATGTTATACTAAGCAGGAATAAAACAGGCAATAAGAATTTATTTTTCATAAGATAGTATTTAGAAGATCCGGGGTCTATGTTCACGAATGACAAGTATGCTTATAAAGGTATTTAAAATATCCCACTCGCGCGAGTATGTAGCGCTGCCCATGTGAATAGCCATACTCGTGTGCACACAATCCTGTCGGTCTGCAACCGAAATTCACTAGCAATCAGCCCCAAACTAAACTGCTGGCATCAAACACACAATTCTGAAACAACTATTCTTACTTGATAGTTTCCAGTTTCAAAACCGGGTGTATCTCCCAACAAGTCTTTCTCCATATTTTGCCAGTACATTTCCCGCAGGTATTAACCGCATTGATTTCATGTTCAAAATCATAAATTAAATAACCCGATACCCTTACATGTTTTCCTTTGGCTACCATACTTGCATAGTCAGGATGTGTAGTTTTAAACTTTGGCGTAAATTCTACGATAATACATTGTGTATTTGCAGCACTGGCAGTTTCACCAATATAAATATGCAAATCACCATTTTTCTTTGATTTCATAGCCTTACGGCAATTGCACGATTCAGGCCCTTCCTCTTCAGGGATGGATGCGACATAACCTTCAGTGTATACATACTTTCCTTCAAGTTCAGCAAAACGGGTTTTGTCTTCTCCGGTCGGCTTAGCTAATAGATCCTGTAACGTTACACTTACAGCTGCATCACCCGGAATTGGTTCAACCGCTCTGTTCTTCGCAATATTTAATTGGCCTGTATCAGAATTTTGGGAAGCACTGCCCCATGGATGACAGACTTGCCCAAATGCTTTACCACAACATATTGAAATAATAACAAGAAGCAGGAAGCTTTTTTTTATGTTTTTCATGGTTTTTAAATTTATTGTTCATGCAAAGAAACAATTATATTTTATTCCTGGCAAGCGTACTTTTCCGGTATTTTTTCCACCCAACACACTACAAAACACCAACCACCCTGCCCACTCACAACTACCACACCTCTCAACTTTTCAACTACTCAACCTATCAACTTTTCAACTAATATTTTTCCAAAAAGCCCATTTTCTATTTAACATAATATTACTTTTCAAAACCCATACTAAAAACCCCTAAAACCCGCATCAAACCTAAAAACTTTTTTCTATGACACGGCACTTTTAACCGTATGACACGGCGAAAACTGCCGTATGACAGATTTTCGATTTGGAACAAATACTCCTTTCTCCCGACCTTTGTCCCAAAAATCGAACCGTATCAAAATGAAACAGGAAAACACATCAAAAATCACTTAAGAAACACTGGCTCGCCTCAATGATTTTATTGAAAAACTAAAGTTGAGAACCTGCAAAGGCACCTTTTTTCGCTGTCTACCCCGTCCGATTGGCGGGGCCCTCCATGAGCAGTCCGCCAAATCAGGAACAGAACCCTTCCCATTGAAAGAGCCAAATCTCTTGACAAGCGGAAAGCCAGTGCCCTACAATCGAGCGACTGCTAAACACGCAGCCAAGCTATGTCTTTGCCACGCGGAGCGATTTGGCAAAGACGCGGCCATTGCGAGGCACGAAGCAACCTATCCATTTTAATAGGCCAAGACAAAAGAAAGAACAAGCTGAAAAATGTTCCACAGTTTAATGTCCTCCCCCAAATCCCTAATTCCCCCAACTGCGAAGCACTCATTGAAGCAAATAATAAATAATCAACAACGAAATAATTCCATTCACCCAATCAACAATTCAACAATTCAACATTTCAACTATTCAACCAAAAAATATGCACCAGATCACAAGACAACACATCTACGCCCAAGCCCGCGACGCCTACTTTCACGGCGGCCAAACACAAAAAGAAATAGCAAACGAGATCGGCATCACAGACCGCACCCTTCGCAACTGGATCAAAGAAGGTTGCTGGGACAGGCTACGCCAAAA
>CAIYVS010000059.1 GCA_903929655.1 uncultured Bacteroidota bacterium
AAGAAAGAGCAATTGTCAGGTCATTGCAATAATATCCACAATCTTGTTTCACTAAATAAAACGGGAACGAAAATAGAAAAATAGAAAGAAAATTTAGTTTATTTTTAATTTTATTGAAAAAATTATTAATTTTGTTTAGTTTTACAACATTATATGCAAAAGAATCTACCATATTTATGTCCCAGTTGCGCTGCTCCGCTCAGTGTTAAAAGCATGGTGTGCGGGCGCTGCAGCACCGAAGTGAACGGCGTTTTCGAATTACCCGTTTTGGCAAAACTCGGTGCAGAAGAACAGAAATTCATTATCGATTTTGTAAAATGCAGCGGCAGCCTCAAGATCATGGCGCAGCAATTAGGATTAAGCTATCCCACTGTGCGCAACCTGCTGGATGATGTAATACTAAAACTTGAAAACAGTCAAAAAATTCAAAAAGCATGAACATGAAATTAAACAGTATCAAAACATGGGCATTAAACCCATTTATGTTTATCGCTGGCATGGAATCTTTATTGCTGGGTTTAGTAATAATGGCAGGCACCGGATGCTTTGGCTATTTAAGCAGCATGAGCTTTAGCGGCATACTGGATGTACATTTTACAAAGGGCATACCATTTGTTTGGCACCTGGCAGAGCAGGCAATAACGCTTTGCGTAACTATTTTAGTTTTTTATCCGCTTGGCCTGATTCTCTCCCGTTCTCATATAAGGCTGATAGATGTTGCCGGTACATTGGCATTATCCCGCTGGCCAATGATAATAGTATCCCTCTTTGGGTTTGTATATCAGCCACCTGCCGATCCTTTAAATAATTTAGGCAGCCTCATAACCGTCGGTATGATAATCCTGCTGTTTTCCATCTGGATGATAGCGCTTATGTATAACGCTTTCAGAATTTCATGTAACGTAAAAGACAGCAAAGCCGTTGGCGGATTTATTGCCGGATTATTGATCTCAGAAATCGTCTCCGCAATTATTTTCTTCCAATTATATCAGCATTTTTTAAGAGATTAATTTGCCTTGCTGATTATTATTTAAGGTTCTTTTAAATTTTACAGAATTTAATCCCCCTAAAATCCCCCTCGCATTTCTTCATATACCCCATAATGGGTTAAGCTCTGCTTTGTAACCTCATCTACATTTGTGGCGTCATATTAGTTTCATTTTTTAAAATTGATATTATGAACAAACTGATCTTAATGATTGTCCTTATTGCAGGAATTATTTCCGCAAATGCACAGCCGGCTTATAATGCAGCCAATGCAAATAGCATCAACTCAAACAGTAATGATAATGAAGAAATGAGCATAGCAGCAAAGCAAAACCCGCTTGCTTCTGTAGAGTTTAATTTGAAGAACAATATCATAACTTTTACAGGGTTGCCCGCCGATAAACACCTGAGAGCTTATATAAGCAATGCAGACGGGGAAGAAGAGTATAATCAGAAGCTAAGCATACAGAGCAACACAATAGATGCAAAGCAATTTGCTAAAGGCCTGCACTATATCACCATCATTACAAGAGACAATAAAAGAAAAGGCTTCAGGTTAAATCTGTAAGCAGACTTTAGTACCTGCTCAGCATTTCGCTTAAAGGCAGGGCCTCCTTTATTTTTATCCTGTTATTTTCCACCTGCAAAGAACAGCATTCTGTTTTAGGGTCATGCTCAAAAAACAAGATCCAGTCACCGGCAGCGGCCTTGCCAAGCAATCTGTGTTTTTCGCTTAGTGTATCAAGCGGGCGCATATCATAAGCCATCACCCAGGGCATAGATATATGGGCGGCGCTGGGTACCAGGTCTGCGCAAAATAAGATCTGTGTATTCTTATAACTTATTTGTGGCAACATCATGCAATCCGTATGGCCATAAACATAATTGATCCTGATGCCCGGTATCCATTCCTCACCATCAGCAACATCTACAAACCGAAGTTTACCACTCTGTTCTATTGGTAAAATATTCTCTTTCAGAAAAGATGCTCTTTCACGTTCATTGGGGTTCAGGGCAGCATCCCAATGCTCTTTTTTGCTCCAGTAAACAGCGTTTCTAAATACAGGCACCAAAGCTTCACCTTCGCGCTTTATAGAACCACCACAATGGTCAAAATGCAAATGAGTAAGGAAAACATCCGTAATGTCATCAGTAGTAAAACCATGTTTGGCAAGCGATTTTTCTATCGAGTCCTCGCCATGCGGATAATAATGGCTGAAAAATTTAGCATCCTGTTTGTCGCCCATGCCATTATCTATCAGTATCCGCCTGTCACCATCTTCAATCAGCAGGCAGCGCATGGCCCACGAGCACATATTGTTATCATCTGCCGGGTTGGCCTTGTTCCACATACTTTTGGGCACCACGCCAAACATAGCGCCCCCATCCAATTTAAAATAGCCTGAGTTGATCGTGAATAAACGCATAAAAGATTAAATGATTGCTTCAGAAACCGACTTTTCTTTCTTCGATTTTGCAAGGGCAAGATACAAAATGAATGCTCCTGTTACAAAGAAAACCACCAATGCTATTACAGCATGACGCATATCCATTACCTGGTCTATATACCCAAATGTGATCATGCCAATTACAATAGCCACTTTTTCAGTTACATCATAAAAACTAAAGAAGGATGCAGTATCATGGGTAGGGGGCATCAGCTTGGAATAAGTGGAACGGCTCAGCGACTGTATGCCGCCCATCACCAGGCCCACAACCACAGCAAGGATATAAAATTCTGTAGCAGTCTGAATAAAGTACGCGGCAACGCACACAACGATCCATATAAAAACCACAAAAAGAAGCACTCTCAGGTTTCCGAATTTGTCCGACAGCTTAGCCATAATATAAGCCCCCGCAATAGCAACCAACTGGATAATAAGAATAACCGCTATCAGTTGCGATGTCTCCATTTTCAGCAGTTTGGTGCCAAAGGCAGTAGCTACCAGCATCACCGTTTGCACACCCATACTATATAAAAAGAAGGCAGCTAGGTAAGTACCTAATACAGGCAATGCCCTTACCTGTTTCCATACCTTTTTCAGTTCTATAAACCCGTTCACAACTAGGTTATGCTCCGGGCGTTGGGGCAGCGCTTTGTTTTTGGGTAATTTTAAAAAGGTGATCTGAGCAAAACCAAACCACCATATTCCCACCAGTAAAAAAGAAAGGCGCGGAGGAAAGGATGCATCTGTAATACCAAACCATCCCGGTTTCAGAACAAAGACAAAACAGATCAGTTGCAGTATCACACTGCCCACATAACCATAGGCAAAGCCCTGCGCGCTCACATCATCACGTTCATGTTCAAAAGCAATTTCAGGCAGGTAAGCATTATAAAAAACCAGGCTGCCGCAATAGCCCAGTGCTGCCAGCGAAGAGCATATGATCCCCAGTTCCAGCGTATCTGCTTTAAAAAAATACAGGCCGCAACAGGCTAGGGAGCCTATATAGCAAAACAACTGCATGAACATTTTTTTGTTACCCTTATAATCTGCAATGGAAGAAAGGATAGGGGAGATCAGGGCAATGATAAGGTAAGAGGCAGCAATAGAATAATCGAATAAGGAGCTGTTTTTGATATGAACGCCAAAAAACGAAACCTCGTCGCTTACCACCTTGTCCCCATTCTTTACCACCGCTATGGCAAAATAATAAGCCGGGAAAATAGTAGAAGTAATAACAAGATTGTAAGCAGAATTGGCCCAGTCATATATAGACCATGCACGGTGCACAGACTTGTTCGAAGTAATATTTTGTGTTTCAATAACAGGCAGCATAATAATTCAAAAGTAAAAAATATTGCTTCTAAATTACGTTTACTTTACACAAGCTTGTTTCAACCCAATCTATCTTTGCGTCTTTGTGCCTTTGCGGTAAATTATTACCCTCCCATTTGGGATTTGCCCCCTTGGGATTTGGGATTTCCGATTTGGAATTTTCTATTTGGAATTTGCCCCAGCTACCATATAATTACACAACTTATAAAGCACCCTTGCACCCACAATAGCATCTATACCATCGCTGCTATGCTCCCCGCACGAAACTTCATTCAGATCAAAACCTATAATTTCGCGCCCGCTTTGCTGCACTAATTTGAACAAATAAAACACCTGTTCTATCTCAAAACCGCCCGGCACAGGTGTGCCGGTATTAGGGCAAAGCTTGGGGTCTAAGCCATCTATATCAAAACTGATGTAAACCTTCTGCGGCAGATTATCTACTATTTCAAGGCATATCTGTTTCCAGGTATCACCCTGGTATTGCCTTTCTTTTATTTCTTTATCAAAATAAGTGATCAGGCGGTTAGGGTTCTGGTGTATCATGGCCAGTTCTTCATCGCAATAGTCCCTTATCCCCACCTGCACCAGTGTTTTCACCTGTGGCACCTCTTTCAGCACATTATACATAATGCTGGCGTGCGAATAAGTAAAACCCTCATAAGCCTCGCGCAGGTCAGCATGCGCATCTATCTGCAAAATGCCAAAATTGCCATGCACCTCAGACAGTGCTTTTATAAAACCAAGCGGTGTGCTGTGGTCCCCGCCTATCAATCCCACTTTTTTCCCTTCCTTCAGCAGGTTCAGCGTCATCTCATATACCCAGTTATACAGCAATTTGCCGCCCTGGTTTATTTCATTCAGTTTGCAATTCAGCTGCACATTGTCTGCAACCCTGCCGCCATCTATTATATGAGATATTACCAGTTCCGCACACTGGCGCAGGTAATCGCTCTTTTTGCGAATGTTCCTGTCCACAGGCAGCATATAAAAACCCTTCTTCCAGCCATTTGTTACGTCCGGGTCATACAGGTCTATCTGCATGCTCGCATCATAAATATGTTCAGGTCCGCGAGCCGTTCCTAATCTGTACGATACCGTCACCTCCCATGGCACCGGCAGTAAAACAAGTGCAGCATCCTCCTCTTTAAAAGGAAGCCCGAAGATATTATTCGATTTTAGTCCTACAGAGTTTGGGTCAAACTGCGAAAGATCGGTCATATATTTTTAAATTGCGGCTGCGAAGTTAGGACAGTTTAATAAGTCTTAGACCATAAAATAAAAGTTTTTATTTATTGATATGAGCTTATTCCCTTCTATCATCGTCCCTTGTATCACTCACTTCATCGTTCGGGGCAATGATCGTCCAATCAAAGCCGCCTGCCCCGCCAACGGCGGTGGTCATATCGAACGCAGCACAGCAACTGAGATATCTCCTGAAAAATAGATATGCCGCTTAAATAACATTACCCAACCCCATGACCCTTGCCGAAGGTATTGTCAGCCTGAGCCCAGTCGAAGGCTTGTTGAAAACTGCACAACTGCCCAATAGATATTACGAACCAAACTAAAGTCGTTTTACTAAGATGATTATGCTCATTAAATGGGTGGAATAATACATTTTAAAATTTTTATTTTGAATATAATTGATTAGTTTTATGATATAAGTCAAGACCTATGAAACTTTTTTTACCTTTTTTTTGTTTTCTTATTGGATTATATTTATTGCCTTTGCTTGCAAAAGCTCAATTGCCTGTTTATAATGGCCCAGGCAGTACTATTATTTATTATGTTCCCAACCCTGGTTCAGATACAATATACAATTATGATCCCTCTTTACCAATATCGCCAACTAATCCTACTGCTAACACAATCCACTTAGCTTCAAATAGTGGTGGTTTAGCTATATGCAATAACCTGAATGCACCAAGTCCATCCCCTACCTTTTATATTGCAGGTACGGGAAGTACATATTATTATTACAACGGAACAAACTGGGTAAACACTAATTATAGCATTGGTGGTGTAGATGATATTGCGGGTGGGGGGGATATATCTACAGTATTAATAATGGGAGCGGAAATGTTTATAAATATAATGGCACAGCTAATGCCAGCCTGCTCGTAAATGTGGGGCCTAATTGTGTGGCAGACCTCGTGGCGGACTGCGCAGGCAATTTTTATGTTTTAAATTTTGTTTCGGGCTGGCTGCATAAATATAGTTCAGGTGGTATATTGCTCAGCACATGGTCTTTAAGTGGTTCAAGTATCAGCGCCAGCACCAGCGGCAATTCTTTGGCCTTAATAGGCAACCATCTTTATTGCGGAGGCAATGCAGGTTTGTTGGACGGATTGATAAGCGGCAGTACGGTAAGTTTCACAGTTATAACATCTTCGGGTTTAAGCCCAGTACAAAGCGATTTTGCATTCTGCCCCTTCGGTGCCAATGTGTCTGTGGCCAGCCCGGATACGCTATACCATTGCATCGGCAGCGTAGCAGATACTTTACATGCCAGCGGTGCCGGGCCACATACATGGTCTGTGTTGAGCGGGCCAGCCAGCATCAGCGGCAGCGGTGATACAGTAACGGTGAGTAGCACAGGTAACGCCACCCTTATACTCAGCTCAGCAGCATTAGCGGTTTGTGGCTCAGATAGCGATACCATAACTATTATTGTACCGCCTGCAGATACTATAAGCTTTAATAGCCCTGTATGCGCAGGAGATAGTTTGCATTTATCTGCCAACGGTTATGCAGGCACCACTTACAACTGGCATGGCCCCATTGGGTTTAGTGCAGCAGTAAAAAATACTTACAGGGCCAATATGGTTTTAGCAGATTCAGGTTTTTATACCCTTACGGAAACATTCCATAATTGTAGCTCAACAGATTCTGTGCATATAATGGTCAAGCCCACGCCTCTCACACCCATAGCCACAAGCAATAGCCCGGTATGTGCGGGAGATAGTTTGCAGTTTACAGTCAGCAATCCACAAGCGGGGAATACGTATAGCTGGACAGGGCCCGGCTATAGCTCCGCTATTCAAAACCCCGTAAGAGTGAACGTGATATTATCTGATTCAGGAAAATACATCGTTAAGGCCACGCTGAATGGCTGCAGCTCTAAACCCGATACCATAGATGTTACAATCAACCCGCTTGTCACACCCACAGTAAATATCACTTCTTTACCCGCCCTTATCCCCGCAGGGCATACAGATACTTTTACAGCGCACGCTACAAATTGCCCCAGCCCAACATACCAATGGTATAAGAATAATGTACTCATACCCGGCGCAACAACTAATCCATATATAGATACGCTTGGCACAGGCCAGCATATAAGTGTAGTAGTTCATTGCGGCCCCTGTGCAAGCCCTGATACTGCGCAAAGCAACCAATTAACAACAACAGGACTGACCTCTCCCGGCCTCTCCAAAGGAGAGGTGACAGTGTGGCCTAACCCTGCTAGTTCTGTTTTGCATGTGGAAACAAGTCAAAAAGTAAATATAAATATCACGAGCATCGAAGGCAAAGTACTATTACATAACACCTCCTCAACTCCTTCCCTTACTTCAAGGGAAGGTGCCGAAGGCGGAAGGGTCATGGAG
>CAIYVS010000060.1 GCA_903929655.1 uncultured Bacteroidota bacterium
AGGCGCTCATTGAAAGCGATATTGAACAACAACGCAGCGTTATCATCTCTCAGCTTGAAAAAGGACAGGTACTGGAAGGTACTGTTAAGAATGTTACCGACTTCGGTGCATTCATCGATCTGGGTGGTGTTGATGGCTTGTTATATATTACTGATATCAGCTGGGGCCGCGTAACGCATCCTAGCGAAGTATTAAGCAACGGACAGAAACTGAATGTGGTTGTTCTCGACTTCGATGACGAGAAAAAACGCATCAGCCTTGGTCTGAAACAACTCACTCCGCATCCTTGGGATAACCTGCCTGCTGAAATAGTAGAAGGCGCCCACGTGAAGGGTAAAGTGGTGAACATTGAAGATTACGGTGCATTTCTGGAAATTATGCCGGGCGTAGAAGGCCTTGTGCATGTATCAGAGATCACATGGTCTTCTCAGCCTATCAATGCTAAGGAATTCTTCAAAATGGGCGAAGAACATGAAGCTGTGGTTGTAACACTTGATAAAGATGAGCGCAAGATGAGCTTATCTATCAAGCAAATGAGCCAGGACCCATGGGATACCATTGAAAATAAATTCCCTGTTGATAGCCGTCACACAGGAACGGTGAAAAACATCACTCCTTATGGCGTATTCGTGGAACTGGAAACAGGTATCGGCGGTATGATCCACATCAGCGACCTGAGCTGGATCAAACGTTATAACCATCCGGGTGAATTCACTAAAGTTGGAGAAAAGATCGATGTAATGATCCTTTCTATTGATAAAGACAACCGCAAACTTTCTTTAGGACATAAACAACTGGAAGAAGATCCCTGGAATACTTTCGAAACTATCTTCCCCATCGGTTCATTACATGAAGGCAGCGTAACAAGAAAAGACGATAAAGGTGCTACTGTACAATTACAGTACGGCCTGGAAGCGTATGCTCCTGCACGCCACCTGCGTAAAGAAAACGGTGCTAATGTAGAAGTAGAAGAAACACTTCCTTTCATGATCATTGAGTTCGATCGCAATGACAAACGCATCATGGTTTCTCATACCAAAGTTTGGGAGCAATCTAAAGCTGAGGAAAAAGAAGCAGTTAAAAAAGAAGCTGTTGCTGAAGGCGAGAAAACCAAAAAGGCAGTTAAGAACATACAGAGCAAGGTTGAAAAACCAACACTCGGAGATATAGATGCGCTGGCTGCTATTAAAGACAAAATGAAGAAAGCTGAAGAAGGCAATTGATAAGCCCTTTTGCTGAATCTTTATATTCTTAAAGCTGCCCCGGAAACGGGGCAGCTTTTTTTAAAAATATTGTCAGGAAATAGTAACTTGTATAGCTATAATCGTTTTTAAAAATGAAAAGACCTATACGGCTGTTGCATGTATATATATTGACACCTGTAATCCTTGCTTTATTTTTAGCATTATCCGGCAGTTTATCAGCACAGGAAAAGGCATCGGCTCCCACCGTTTATTTAAAGGGCGCAGCGTTTGTTCCTGCTCCCAATGCCTCCCGATGGATAGATAGTATTGCTACATCAAAGACCACAACCCCGATGCAGGTCTTGATTCAATTTTCCGGCATACCCACCCAACAACAAAGAGACCTGATGCAGGCAAACGGGATTCTTCTGAAAAACTATATACCTGACAATGCTTTTATCGCCATAATTCAATCCCCCCAAAATCTGAACAATATCAGCTCATTACCCATTCGCAACATTAGTATGGTAAAGGCGGATTGGAAAGCCGATACTTACATATGGCAAAAGATAAATGAAAACATCTCCAAAACAGTTGAAATACTCGTCTCCTTTCATAACGATATAGACAAGCAGACTGTTTACACTTTCATTCAGCAGCTAGGCGGACAAGTAATGCAGGGCAACATGGAAGATTTTGGAAGCTATAAAGTGCTGATACCGGCTAACAAAGTAAAATCAATGGCACAATGGTATGGTGTAAAATACATCAGCCCCATTACTAAAAATGCTTTGTTGGATATAGATGCCAAAGCTGCGGCAAGGGTAAATGTAATTGCACAGCCATATGCATTAGGCGGATATAATTTATTAGGAGATAGCGTAACTGTTGGAGTAGGGGATAATACCTCCGGTTATTATCATGCAGATATGGTGGACAGGGTGATCAATTATAATCCCGCTGCCATCACAAATCATGGCATCCATATCAACGGTATAGTAGGCAGTGCAGGTATCATGGACCCTTTGGCCGAAGGCACAGCCTGGCATGCCAGGCTAGTCGACCATTTTTTTGATAATATACTTACTTATACCGGGGACATGAATAAGGTGTATAACATGACCATTACTAACAATTCCTATTCTGTTATTGAACACGATTGTAGTTATGATGGCACTTATGATGCTTATTCCGAGCTTGTAGACGATCTTTCTGAAAAATATAAAATGGTATTGCATGTATTTGCTGCAGGTAACGATGGCAATGATACTTGTAATCCATACCCGACACCCTATGCCACAACAGGCGGAGGATACCAGCCAGCAAAAAACAATATTTGCGTTACAGGCACAGATGAATCCTATAATAATGATATTACCTCTCGTGGCCCTGTTAAGGACGGCAGAATGAAACCAGACATATGCAATGTGAGTGCCGGGGTTTATTCTTGTATAGGTACAACAGGTTACTTATACGCTGGAGGCACCAGTATGGCATCTCCGGCTACGGCGGCAGATGTGGCATTATTGGAACAACGCTATAAACAATTACACGGAGGAGCCAATGCCAGGGCTGATATTTTAAAAACACTGCTGCTGAATGGCGCCATGGACATAGGTAATCCTGGCCCGGATTTTCATTATGGTTTTGGATTTCCCGATATGAACCATTCGCTTAGTATGCTGAATAATAATTACTATTCAACAAATGTAGTTACCAATGGCGGCTTAAAAACTTCTACAATAACCGTACCCGCAAATACAGCACAATTGAAAGTAATGCTGTACTGGCATGATGTTGCACCAAGTTTGCAATCATCCAAAGCATTGGTAAATGACCTGGACCTGCAGGTTAAAGGCCCGGATTCCATAGCACATAAACCCTTAGTGCTTGATCCTACGCCTGCCAACGTAACCAATAATGCAGTAGAAGGAGCAGATCATCTGAATAATTGCGAACAGGTTACCATCAATAACCCCGTAGCAGGCGGTTATACAATTTCTGTTAGCGGTTACAGCGTACCATCTTTGATACAAGACTATGTTATTGCCTATGATTTTGTTCCTGTCGGAATAAAGCTCACCTATCCCATTGCCGGCTCAGTATTTCCAAACTGGCTGAATGTAAGTATACGTTGGGAAGCTTCCACCGACACGAATACTTTTACATTACAATACTCCACTGATAACGGCAGCAACTGGACACTGATTTCAAATAATATACCATCCACGCAACGTTCCTGGGGCTGGTCTGCGCCGATCAATTCAGGCCAATGCCTCTTGAAACTCAGCCGTAATAATACCAGCCAGCAAAGTACATCCGGGCCTTTTACCATGAATAAGATCACCGCCCATCTTGATTCTGTGCAATGCCCCGGCTATATGAGCATTTATTGGGACTCAGTACCAAACGCTACAGCATACCAGGTTTGGCGCAAAATTGGGCCTTATATGCATGTGGTAGATACCGTAAGCACTTCTAATACCTACGTATTTTCAGATTTGTCAACAGACAGTACTTATTATGCCGCCGTAGCACCAATTATTAACGGAGCCGCAGGCTACAGAAGCCTGGGCTTGGCAAGGCAACCCAACACTGGCAACTGCGCAGGAAACTATTCAAACGGAGACCTTACTATTGAAAAAATACTCGCTCCCACAAGTGGCCGTAAACTTACCAGCATCCAACTGGGCAACAGTGAAAACCTTGTACTCAGGGTTCGCAACTTATATACTAACGCATGCATTGGCTATTCCATATCTTACAAAGTAAATAATGGTTCATGGCAAACTGCATATCCGCTTGTTCAACTCCCCGCAAACAGCGAAACAGACATCACAGTTGCTGCCGGACTTGATTTATCAAACACCGCTAATTATAAAATAACCGTCGCAATAACTAACATTTTAGTTACAGACCCCGTGCATCAGAATGATACCATAGTTGAGAACATAACACAATTTGTAAACAACGCAATTGATCTCACCAATCCATTTACAGACGGCTTCGAATCTATTGGTGTTACTACTAAGACAAGTAATTACATTGGTATCTCTTCTTACTGGGATTTTGCTACGAATAACGATTCTGGCCGCATCAGAACTTACGTGAACGACAGTATCCTTATTACAGGTAACAGGTCTGTAAGTCTGGACGATATTGTAAATTTCTCAAACGGCGATGGTGTAAGCATTGCTCCCGCCAATCAAAACTATTTCACAGGCACCTTTAATATGTCCAATTACAGTGCTACCAATACCGAGATCAGGATGAGTTTTGACTATATCATGCACGGTATACCAAGAACAGATTCCGGCAACCACATTTGGGTGCATGGTACAGATACAGCCCAGTGGGTCGATGTCTTCAAATACAACATGTCTGCAACGCCCGGCCAGGTAAACCATTCAGGCTCCATATCCCTGTCCGATGCCATGCTTCAGCATCTGCAAAATTTCTCAACCAGTACACAGATACGCTTTGGACAAAATGATACATCCCTCATCGGCATAAGAAATTATGGGAATGGCATTACACTCGATAATTTCTCCATCTATACGGTACAGAATGATGTAGGTCTTATAAGCATCCTGAATCCTCAGTTAGTGAATTGCGGACTTAGCACCAATGTACCACTAACAGTTTTAGTGCGCAACGGAGTAAACATTCCGCAAAACAATATTCTGCTGTTTTACCGATTGGACAACGGAACTATTTTTGCTGATACAATTTATACCTTAGGCCCTAAAGACTCCCTGAATTATACTTTCAAAGAAAAGATGGACCTCTCATCTTTAGGTGCCCATGTGCTGAATGTATGGCTCACCAATACCGGCGACACCTATCACGCCAATGACAGCATCCTGAATTTTACTTTCCACAACCAGCCCCTGGTAAGCGCTTTCCCTTACCTCGAGAATTTCGAGACTAGCAATGGCAACTGGTACACAGACGGCATAAATGATACCTGGCAATACGGCACACCTGCCTCGCCCAAGATACATAAAGCCGCAAGTGGCAGCAAAGCATGGAAAACCAATCTTACAGGAACTTACAAAGACCTGGGAATGGCTTACCTCTATTCTCCCTGTTTCGACCTTTCGGCGCTCACACATCCCATGCTCAGTTTTAGCTTTGCTATGGAAATTGAGAATTGCGGCGACGTGCTTTGTGATGCAGGCTATATGGAATACTCCTATGATGGCACTGTTTGGACCAAACTGGGTGCAACAGGGCAGGGGACAAACTGGTATGATTCCACTTTCAATGTATGGAACGAACTGGGCAATACCCGCTGGCATGTGGCATCCATTCCTTTACCTGCAAGCACCTCTCCAATACGCCTGCGCTTTGTCCTGGCATCCGATCCCGGCGCACATTTTGAAGGCATGGCCGTAGATGATATCCACATATTCGACCTCACAAACCCCATATATAACGGAAGTACCATTTATACCAATGTTCAAAATGCTACAGGTACTCAATGGCTTGATTTTACACAAGCAGGCGGAATAATGGGCCAGGTTCAGCCCGATAACCAAAATCTGGGCACAGTTACAACTACCATTTATACCCACAGCATCCTCTCAAACCAAGACCAGACACAGGCTATCTTCCCGAAAAGCTTTACAGTAAAAACTACGCAAGCGCCAACCGATAGCGTAGGGGTACGTCTATTTGTGCTGGACTCTGATGTACTCGTAATGATGCACGACACCAATTGCATATCATGCACCAAACCGGAAGATGCATACTCACTGGGCATCACCAAATATGATAATGCTATGAAAAACCTGGAAAATGGAATTCTTTCCGACAATACAGGTGGCAATTATATTTATTACCCTTACAAAGCTGTTAAATGGGTCCCCTATGACAAGGGCTATTATGCCGAAATAAATGTAAACTCATTCTCCGAGCTCTGGCTGAATGACGGAGGCCCCACAGCTAATTTCGCTCTCAACAACGATTACCTGGTATTTAATGCCCGCAAAATCAGTCCGCAGGATGTAAAAGTTGATTGGACATCTTATATTGATACCACCGTGAATTATTACCTCGTTCAACGTTCCCTGAATGATACCACATTTACGAGCATAGATTCCATCAATGCGCTGCACCAGGCCTCACCACAATATATTTATATCGACACGCCAACTGTAGCAATCGGCTCATCCGTATATTATCGTTTACAATGGTATGGACTCAACAATTCTGTTTACTATTCACCTGTTCGCAAAATAGACTGGACCAATCCTAACGAGCTGATAAACATTTACCCCAATCCAACAAACGGCTTATTACATATGAACTGGACGGCCAAT
>CAIYVS010000061.1 GCA_903929655.1 uncultured Bacteroidota bacterium
CTCAGCGAGATAGGAGAGAATATCATAGTTATCTTATCCACGCACATAGTAGATGATGTGAACGAACTGTGCAACGACATGGCCATCATTTCAGGTGGGCAGGTTGTTCAAAGGGGCAATCCTGAATCTCTTATTGAAAACTTGCAAAATAAAATATGGACCCGTCGTGTCAAAAAAGACCAACTGGCTTCTTACCAGAGCAAGTATAAAGTAATATTATCCAAGCTCTCAGCTGGCGATGTAGTCGTGCATATTTTCAGCGAAACCGACCCTGGCGACGGCTTTAATAAAGAAAAAGCAATATTGGAAGACGTATATTTTTCAAACATTAATTAACCCCTAAAACTCAGCCTCATGTTTGGAACAATATTTTCATTTGAGATAAGGCGATGGTCGCGGACCATCGGCACATATGTGTACTTTGCAATGCTGTTTATCATTACATTCCTCCTGGGAACTGCCACCGCAGGCACCTGGGATGGTGTAAACCTTGTTTTCGGAAAAGAAAAAGTATTCGCAAATGCCCCGGTTATTATAGACCTGTTACTTACATTTTTTGGCACTTATATTGGCATTATTATTGTTGTTGCAGTAGTTGGTAGTGCGGTGCTAAAAGATTTTACGGGCAATACCTATTCACTCATTTTCACCACATCCCTATCAAAGTTCAATTACCTTTTCGGACGTTTTTCTGCATCGCTCTTAGTTTGCCTTTTCATTCTCACCGCACCGGCATTGGGACTCATGGCATCCTATTCCATGCCCTGGGTCGATGCAAGCCGCATTGGCAGCTTCGTTTTTGCAGCCTATTGGCAGAATTATCTATATACCATTGTGCCCAACGTGTTTTTTGCCGGCACTGTCTTTTTTGCAGTCAGTCTCATTGGTCGCGATCTCTTTGTCATCTGGATATCACTTATCGTTTTCTTTGTAGCGTTTGGCGTCTCCAATTCTTTTTTCAGTACGCTCGAGCATCAATCTCTTGCAGCCCTGCTCGATCCCTACAGTATGAATGCAAAACAACTACTCACAAAATACTGGACCGCTTACGAAGATAATCATAGGCTTATTCCGTTTTCGGGCGTTTTCCTTTACAACAGGATCATCTGGCTTTCCGTCTCATTGATTGTTTTGTTCATAGGGTATAAATATTTTTCTTTTAGCGCTAGTCCCAGGACAATTATTATCAGGAAAAAGAAGCTGTCCGAAAAAAATGGCCCCGCATTCCAAAAGATTGACCTTAAAAATGGACTGCCCGCAGTTTCCCGCTCTTTTGTTACAAAAGCCTACCTCAACAGTTTGTGGAGCTTATCTGTAAACGAATGCCGCACATTGCTCCGCAATACTTATTTCAGGATCATCCTGCTTTTCGGAATGTTACTCTTATTCCTGGTTTCAGTACAGATAGGCAAGATATACGACACTGCAACATTTCCTCTTACCTCCCAGGTTATTTTATTTCTAAGCGGCACATTCCAATTGTTCGTAGTTATCCTCACTATTATGTTTGCAGGAGAATTGGTTTGGAGGGCCAGGGACAATAACATGAGCAATATCCTCGATTCTATGCCGGTGCCTAATTGGGTTTATTATGTAAGCAAACTATTTGGCCTCTGGTTTATGCAGGTAATATTGCTATGTGTTATTTTGGTATGCGGTATTATCATTCAGACCTTCAAAGGCTACACCCACTATGAGATACTGCTCTATATTAGATACCTTTTTGGCATGAGGCTCATTAATTTATGGTTGTTCGCTGTCTTATGTATTTTTATTCAAACACTCGTCAATAACCGCTATATAGGATACTTCATTACAGCCATATTTTATATTTGGAATACAGCATTCGCTACCTTGGTGCTAAAGAACCATCTTTTTGTATATGGTTCTGATCCCGGCTATATTTATTCAGAGATGAATGGTTTTGGACATGCGCTGTTTCCGTACTTTGTTTACAAGTTCTACTGGGCTGCTTTGGCAATATGCCTGGCGCTTTTATCAAGCCTCTTATGGGCGCGTGGCAGCGAAAATTATTTGAAATTACGATGGGCTGCTGCAAAGATGACAGCTAACAGACCGGCATGGATTTTGATGCTGGTTTGTGGACTGGTGTTTGTTGTTTGTGGTGGTTTTATTTATTATAATACAAACATTGAGAATAAATTTGCCACTGATTTTAAACAGGAAGAAGAAGCAGCCCACTATGAAAAACGATATAAAAAATATGAAAATATACCTCAACCCAAGATTACCTCTGTAAGGCTTGATGTAGATATTTTCCCGGAAACAAGAAGCCTGCATACTACGGACACTTACATAATAAAAAACAAATCTTCACAGCCCATAGATTCAGTTCATTTATCCATACCGGATGCTATCACAATTAATGAACTTTCATTTGGTATCCCGGCTGTCTTGCTTGTAAACGATAAAGAAGTAAACTACAGGATTTATAAACTTTCCAAACCTATGCAACCCGGTGATTCCCTGGCAATGTCCTTTAATATTGATATGATTCCTAAAGGCTTTAAACACAGTTTTTCAGGTATAAGCACTCCTCTTTATAACGGAACATTCATGAACAACACAGAGTTTCTTCCTTATATCGGTTATACTAAAGAAAGCGAATTGGCAGATAACAACCGCAGAAAGAAACACGATCTCCCATACAGGCCCACTTCTCATCCTATTAACGATTTAAAATCCCTTCAAAATAACGCATTCTTCCAGGATGCGGATTTTATTGATTTTGAAGCTACCGTAAGCACTGTTCCTGACCAATACGCCATCGCGCCCGGTTATTTGCTAAAGGATTGGACAGAAAACGGAAGACGATATTTTCATTATAAAATGGATAGTAAAATACTCAATTTCTATGCTTTCCTCTCAGCAAGATATACTATCAGGAAGGAAAAATGGAATGATGTAAATCTGGAAATATATTACCAGAAAGGTCATGAGTATAATATTGACAGGATGTTCAATGCTATGAAAAAAGCTTTGACTTATTATACAACACAATTCACTCCATACCAGCATCGCCAGGTTCGCATACTCGAGTTTCCACGCTACCAGACCTTTGCGCAATCTTTTCCAAACACAATACCTTTTTCAGAAGGCATCGGGTTCATTGCAGACGTTAGCGACAGCAGCAAGGGAAATATAGATTACCCTTTGCAGGTTACAGCCCACGAGGTTGCACATCAATGGTTTGCACACCAGGTAATCGGTGCTGATGTAGAAGGCTCAAACATGCTTTCAGAATCTCTTGCCCAATATGCCTCTATTATGGTTGTGGAGAAAGAATATGGAGAAGCCCGTCTTAATAAATTCCTGCGGTATGAATTGAATGACTACCTGATAACACGCTCTGCTGAGAAAGAAAAGGAAAAACCATTAGCCTTTGTTGATGAAGGACAGGCATACGTACTTTACCAAAAAGGCGGCTATTTGTTACATGCACTTAACAAATACATAGGTGAAGATAGTCTGAACCATGCAATTAAAAGGTTTGTACAGAAATATGCATTCCATGACCCCCCATATCCTACTACACTCGATTTGATCGCCGAGATCAGGAAATCAACACCCGATTCTTTACAATACCTTGTTACAGATATTTTCGAGAGGATAGCCATTTACAATAACAAGATCACAGAGGCCTCTATGTCTAAAACAAATGATAATAAGTACAAAATTGATTTTACCATTGATTCTAAAAAACTGTATTCAGATACCTCCGGCAAGGAAGTGCCGGTAGCATCAGATGATTATATCGAGATTGGCTTGTTAAACAAGAAAGGTGATATTATGCTGCTCAACAAATACAAACTTAAGGGAGGCACTACCAGTTTGAGCATAATAAGTAATTCAGAACCAGACAAAGTAATGATTGATCCAAGGCACTTGCTTATAGACAAAGACCTTGATGACAATGAGAAGAAACTGAAGAACAACAAATTAGCAGTCAAATAGAATTTTACCGTGGTTTCCCTTATTTTTGAGGCTGTAAGAAATATCTTTTTGTTTTAATTTGTTTAAATTATTTCGGCAATTTATTTATATTTATGCGTGGCCATTCTAAAAATAATAGTTACCATTTCTATCTTCATTGTTTTTATTACCTATTTATTTAGGCAATGGATAGAAAATACATGGTTTTCAAACAAATGGAAAACTATTATAGGCGGATTTTTATTGGGTGCTATTATAGGAATTGTGATTTATTATTTGGAAAGAGTATGGATAAAAATACATATATCTAAACCATTCAATTTAATGCCTTTTTATCTATTGCCATACTGGCAATATAACCGCTACAGAAATAAGATCACCCGCTTCTTAAAACAACAATTCAAAAAGAACAAAGGCTCAGGAAAGGTATCTGGCAAATTGGATTTTTCGAAAGGCAGATAAGTGTCATACACACACTAAAGTAAAAAAAAAGAAAGGCGCAGGAATGCGCCTTTGTAACGTATAGAATGTGGTACTATGATGCCCTTATTACCACGATGCAAAATAATAATGTGTTTAATGAAATAGTGTGATTTACATCACTGTTTGAATATTCTTATCTGTTTTACTTATTGTGAATAGATGCAGTATAATATTTGCTATGCTTAATGCTGTATGATCACTTTCTGTGTAAGCTTTTGCCTTGAAGTTTTTAACTGCAAAATATATTCACCATTGGGCAAATTGTCAAGATGGTATGTAAAAGTAGAATAGCCATTATTGACAGATATATTTTCAGCAAAATGCTGTGCTATTTTGCCGTTCATGTCCAGCAAGTCTATTTTGGCTTTATCAGCTTCATCAAAATAACATTTTACTATAAGTTCCTTCGAAGCGGGATTGGGATACGGTGTCAGTAATTGCTGCCCATGATAGTAAGTGACAGGCATTACATTTACTAAAGGGGTACTGTCAATTACAACGTTCTCATCTCCCTGCTGATAAATTGTAAATACATAAAAAACCAGCATCATTTCATCTGTAGTGTTTTCGCCAGCGTAAACATCTACAGGTGGCAAGGTAGGGTTGTTTATATTGTTAAAGGTATTGTCATAATATGCATCGGCTTCTATTTTAGTCCCTGCACTTACTTTTTGTATGTTTCGGAACAGATAAAATCCCTGCCAATGAAAATCCCACTTATTGATACGGATAAATTTTTGTGTGTCAAGGGTCGGGGTGATTCCGTAGGTCTTGATGTTTTTACCTATCAGGTGCATATGCGGCGCAACGCCAAGTAAAGAAAAATCAACGGGTACGGGACCATAAGTTTCGTGAAAAGAACGTGTGCTGTCTGCGGGTATAAATAATGGAGCATTAATATTGGAATAATGATTAAGAACGGGAGCGATATACAAATTCCGCATAATGCTGTTGTTAGCAATAGGCGAGAAAAATAAATGTATTTGAGTACTATCTGATTTTCCAATTGTGCCACCGGGATAATGTATCTGCAAAACGATGTCGGCATTATGGGGTAGTAACACACCAAATGGATTGGGGTATATTACAGGAGCGCTTCCGGGCACCCATGCCCCGATTAAAACAGCAGAATCTGTTCCCACGCCTCCAAAATCCAGGTAGCCGGGGCCTGGAGACAGGGAATCTAAATGCCTGCAAATGCCCGTTGTATCTGCAAATACAAGTACATGGTGTACAATAGACGGATTTCCCGGTATAGCCTCAAAAGCAGTTATAAAGCGGTCCACCGATTGGGTATTGGGTATAACGAAGCATTGATAAACATCATGGCCAATAGTAGCTGGAGATGTAAAAGTCGGTATCTGGCCCACAAAATCAGGTGTGCCCGGTATATCACCGGTATTGCTGTATATGGGTGCTGGTGGCGCCAGCGCAGGGTTGCCCTGGGGCGTATTCCCGTTAATCCAGTCAGAAATGGTGGCGATTTCCTGTACACTTAAAATGCGTTCGTGCGCTAATCTGTTATAAGAAGGATCAGGAGGCCAGGGAGGCATAATTTTATGCTGAACATCATACAGCATTGCAGGTGCATTATTCAAGGCATCCATAAACGTAATTAATGCAAATGGTGCAATACCACCGTTATGATGACAACCTGTGCAATGGTTATACAGTATGGGCGCTACTCCTGTTGCCCAATCTGGTGTTGTTTGGGCATTTGCTTTAGGCAATAAAAATAATACGGCTAAGGCCAGGTAAAGGGCTTTTTGATTCATATACGATAATGGTAGAAAACATAAATATACTATATTTTTGATAATTCGATATGTGCAAGACTGAAAATTTATGGAATCTCAGGGTATCTGGTAAAATGGTTCTGAATCATTTGTAAAATCAGGTGAACTACAAAACAGAAAATGAGGATACAATTTGACCTTTGATCAGGAATTATTTTACTATTTTTCGTGTTTCCCTGAATCCGTCATTCCCTGTTATCTCCAGTAGATAAGTACCACTTATAAAGCTGCTTGTGTTGATAACGAAACCATTTGTTGGAGAAGATGTATTTATGACGCCGGTGTAAACCAATTGCCCCATGACATTATAAATTTTAATAAAAGTGCCGTTTTCAGCGCCCTCTACTATTAATTGGTTTGTGATGGGATTAGGGTAAACCATGATGCTTTTAGCAGAAGAATATAGATTGCTGATACCGGTCGTTCCTGAACACGCAATGGAAGAATCAGGCGTGGTACATGGCTGGCTGCTGTAAGCAATAAAACAAATGATATCGCTTTCCCCGATATCTGAGGCACTGTAAGTGCTGTAAATGGCTCCGGGAATAAATGCACCATTTTTTGTCCATTTAAAGGTAAGCCCCGGGATATTGTTAACGACATGTCCCGTGAAAGTAACCAGGTTGCCGAATACATAGCTTGCCGGATAGTGTGATACACTTACCTGCGGTGGGGCTATGGCGATCAGGTCGAGATGGATCACATTGCTGATTGCGGTATCTGTGAGTTGGCAAACGATATTACTGCTCACATAACAACTTATATGATCGCCATTACTGAGAGATCCAGTAGTGAATGCAGGGCTCGTGGCGCCTGGAATAGAGATTCCGTCTTTTCTCCATTGATATATTGGACCGCTTGCATTGCTCGATGTAGCTGTAAATGTTAGATTGGTGCCAATGCAAACCGTGTCGCCGGGTGAAACTGATACAGCAATAAGTGGCGGCCCCACTACTGGGTTTACTGTCACTGGCACAGTAACCGTATCCTTACAGCCATTTAATGAAAAGATGGCATAATAATTACCGGAAACACCTAAGGAGACATAAGGCAGGAAAGGGCTGGATTGATTAGATATAAAACCATTTGGGCCAATCCAGTTATATGCTACGCCAGGGCTCGTACTGTTGGCATGAAGAAATAAAGTGTCGTTTGCACAAACAGGGTTATTACAGTTTGCTGTAGGCAAGGCGGGGTTGGGGTTTACGCTTACCAATACACTGTCTTTTGATGCGCAGCCATTCAGGCTGGCGATCGCAAAGTAGTAACCCCAATTATATAACTGTGCATTGGAGACAACAGGGTCATATACAAACGACATAAAATTGTTTGGGCCTGTCCAGCTAAAATAGGAACCACTTGTACTGCTAACACTAAAAGTAAGGTCCTTACCAACGCACACCGGGCTGTTGGTACTGATTGCGGGAACAGATGGTAATGGTTTTACAACTGCATTCAGGGTATCATAAACAGAACATCCGTTTAATGAAACTGCGAGATAATAATTCCCTGCATTGCTATTTGTCGTATTGTAGATCGTAAAATTCTGGGAAGAACTATAAAAACTATTTGGACCGTTCCAGCTATACGATACACCTGCTGTGGTGCTTGTTGAATTTACATGCAAACTATCGTTGGCGCACACAGGGCTGTTGCTGTTTATACTTACATTCGCAGGCAATGGTTTTATGGTAACAAAACTGGCTGTGCTGGAACTGCAACTGCCCAGAAAAACAGTAAGTGTATAAGTCCCTGCATTATTTGCAGATGCATTTGGTATCTGTGGGTTCTGAGTACTGGTATTATAACTGTTCGGTCCCAGCCATAGGTAAGTTACACCCATGGTTGTGCATGTTCCGGTAAATTTTAAAGTGTCACCCGTACATACCGGGCTATTTGTGCTAACAGTAGGTGTTGCAGGTTTGGTATTTACCACAATATTCATTGTATCGAGCACCATGCAACCATTTAAAGATGCAGTAAGATAATAGTTGCCGCTATTATTCACATGAGCATTGCTGATAAAGGGATTGGCAATGGAGGAAGAAAAACTGTTAGGCCCGGTCCAGCCATAATTTACACCCGAAGTACTACTGCCTGAATGGATATGTAGGGTATCACCGCTACAAAGTGGGCTATTGCTATTTATGTAAACAGAATCCGGGCCTTGTATGATATTAACACTGGTCGTATCAGACGCACTGCAATTGGCTAAAAATGTGGTGACCACATAGCTGCCGGTATCTGCTTGTGAAATGTTATTAACAACCGCATTTTGATTGCCTGCTACATAACTATTAGGCCCCGACCAGCTATAAGAAACACCGGGTGTAGATGAACTTGCTGTAAGATGCAATGTACTCCCCGAACATAAAGGCCCGTTATTGCTTGCAACAGGCTTAGCTGGGCTTGGGTTAACAACAATATTTAAAGTGTCATGCAGAACACAGCCGTTTAACGAAGCTGTCACATAGTAAGGGCCGGCATTTGCAGCACTGAGATTTGAAACAGAAACATTGGACGAAGATGGGAAATTGAACCCGTTCGGTCCTGACCAGCTATAATTTACACCGCTGGTTCCACTGCCGGACATTAATAAAATGCCACCAATACAGGTAGGGTTATTACTTAAAATATTGACGATCGGAATAGGACGTACGGCCACAAAAATGGTATCAAATGCATGACAAACATTAGAGAGTGTAGCACTGACTATATAATAGCCTGAATCTGCAAGGGGCGCTGAATTGATTACAGGGTTTTGCGCAGACGATGTAAAATTATTCGGCCCTGTCCATGAATAAGCTACTCCGGGGGTTGTGCAGTTGGCAGTAAGATTTATCGTGCTGCCGGAGCATACCGGGCCATTACTGCTGCAACTTGGCTTTGCAGGTTTTTGAAAAACAGATATATGGGTTGTCAGCGTATCAGAACATGCATTGGCGGTGGCAATAACTGTATAGTTACCAGAGTCGGTTAACTGGATATTGAGCTTTTTCGGGTTTTGCAGGTAAGACGAAAATGTCCCGGGTCCGGTCCAGGTATAACTTGCAGGCATGTTGGTATTCAGTATAAAAGATAAAGAATCGGATGTGCATATAGGATTACTGGCGAAAACACTTATTACAGGTGCCTGGTGAACAGTTATATATACAGAATCAGTAAAAACACAAGTGTCAGTTACCGTGACAAAGTATGCTCCCTGTGCCGCAGATGATAAATTATTTATTACGGGATTTTTTTGTGTAGAGCTAAAACCATTAGGCCCTGTCCAGCTATAAGTAGCATTAGACGAAATAGCAGTATCATTTTGAACCAGATGCAAACTGCTTCCCGTGCATGCTGTATCATGGCTGATGCCCAGTCGGCCTTTGCAAGGATAGTAAAAATAAAAACTCCATAATATTCCTGAGCCGCCTGCCGCAGTCTCATCAACCACAACAGTGTCAAGGCCGTATCCTGGTTGCGCATCAAACTGTATGGTGTTAGTGGTGGTGACAGTTCCGGTAAGATTGCCGCCAATGATAATAACAGAGTTGGTAGGGCCATTGCAGCTACTGCTGCAAGCTGATAGGTTGGCACTGGTGATATTATAATGACTGCCATTAAATCGGATAGATAGTGTATCACCGCCGTTAGTACCGCTATTGATATCCTGAAAGAATATACGTATAGCATTAACTGGTATAGAAAATACATATTTGTAACTACCAACAAAAGTGCAATATGGACCATATCCGCATACATTATAAACTAATGTTGAACCAGCAGGTGTTACCCCTATATTAACGTTGCCTACCGTTTGTGTGCCATTAGTAGTTGTGAGCTGGTAGTACGGTTGAGCCCCCGCTTTTGTTAGAGACAGAAAAACTATAAATAGAATTGGTATGCTACCAAGTCGAAGCATTGAAGCAGGGTGTTATATATTGGCTTATAAAGATATGAAACAATATTGTTAAATAATAACATTTTAAATCCCTTTGTTTAAGAAGAAGTAAATTAAGGGAGGACGCAGACAAGCAATAAAGCTCTTTAGGTATTATCTTTGCTGTCTCGCAGAGCGTAATTATGGAATTAAGTAAAAATTTTCAGCACAGGGAAGCCGAACAGAAATGGTATAAGCATTGGGAAGAGTCCGCTTATTTTAAGTCAGAACCAGATGACCGCCCCCCATACACAATAGTAATACCCCCGCCCAATGTAACCGGGGTATTGCACATGGGCCATGCCCTGAATGATACCGTGCAGGATATATTGATTCGCCGCGCCAAAATGCTGGGTTACAACACCTGCTGGGTGCCTGGCACCGACCACGCATCTATTGCCACAGAAGCAAAGGTCGTGAATATGCTGAAAGAACGGGGTATTGACAAAAAGACCTTAAGCCGTGACAAATTCATGGAGTATGCCTGGGAATGGAAGGAGAAATACGGTGGCATTATACTGGAACAATTAAGGAAATTGGGTTGTGCGCTGGATTGGGATCGTACTGCTTTTACTATGGATGACGATTACTATGCTGCTGTAATCAGAGTTTTTGTTGAGCTCTATAATAAGGGGTATATCTATCGGGGTGTAAAGATGATCAACTGGGATCCTAAAGCCAAAACAGCTCTTAGTGATGAGGAAGTGATCTTTAAACAAACCAATTCCAAACTATATTACGTTCGTTATAAAATAGACAGCGAACAGGAAGAATATATAACTATTGCAACGGTAAGGCCTGAAACCATTCTAGGGGATACCGCTGTGTGCGTGCACCCGGATGATAAACGTTACGCCCACCTTAGGGGGAAATTTTGTTTTATACCCCTGATCAACCGTAGGGTGCCGATAATTTTTGATGATTACATAGATATGGAATTCGGTACCGGTGCGCTGAAAGTAACTCCGGCACACGACATCAATGACTATAACCTGGGTTTAAAGCACAATCTGCCGGTAATAGATACATTGAATGAGGATGGGACTATGAGCGAAGCCGCTCAATTATATGTAGGCCAGGACCGTTTTGCAGTGCGTAAAAAGATTGCTGAAGACCTGCGAACTGCAGGCAATCTGGTAAAAGAAGAAGACTATACAAACCAGGTAGGCTTTTCAGAACGTACTGATGCGGTGATAGAGCCACGCCTCAGCATGCAATGGTGGTGCAATATGCAGGAAATGGCGAAACCTGCACTGGCTGCTGTGATGAACGGGGAAGTTGAATTTCATCCCGCAAAGTTCAAGAACCTCTATCGCCACTGGATGGAGAATATAAAAGACTGGTGCATTAGCAGGCAACTTTGGTGGGGGCAACGCATACCAGCCTGGTATGATGTGGAGGGCACCATGTATATTGCCCATAATACCGGGGAGGCGCACATACAATATAAAAATAAAAAAGAAGCCTTAGCGGCACAATACCCCGAACTGAGACAGGACGAAGATGTGATGGATACATGGTTCAGTTCCTGGTTATGGCCTATGGAGGTTTTCGATTGGAATAAGAACCCGGACAATAAGGAACTGAAATATTATTACCCTTCTCAAACTCTTGTGACAGCCCCCGAGATCATTTTCTTCTGGGTGGCTCGTATGATTATGGCAGGGTATGAGTTCATGGGTGATAAACCTTTTGATAAAGTATATTTTACTGGCATAGTACGCGACAAACAAGGCAGGAAAATGAGTAAATCTCTGGGTAACTCTCCTGACTTATTGAAACTGATAGATGATTATGGAGCCGATGCCGTTTTTCATGGTCACCTTCTGTTCATCCTTCATTGATTTCTTGCCCTTGCATTTTACGCAATATCCTATTAGATC
>CAIYVS010000062.1 GCA_903929655.1 uncultured Bacteroidota bacterium
AGGAATGCCCGATGCCCGATGAATATAAATGTCGGGCATTATTTGAGGGTATTGAGTGCTTAAATGCTTGTCCATAGTAGTTTATAATTATTTTATTGAATGTCTGATTATGCCCGATAATGTACTATGCGGACATTTTCTCCTGCAGAAACTCGCTAAAAATAAACGCAGGGAAGCGCAGAAGCAGAGTTTACAGAATAGTTTCATTTCTGCCTATTATTGCTCAAAAGTTCCCATACTTTCCCGTATTTTCCCATCTTTTCACGTATGGGAAATTGCTGAAATTGGCTACCAGTAAGGATCTCAGGGCGTTTTTTCTCATTTGCACATGAGAGACGAAGTTTCGGGTAACATTAATTTCATTTCTATATTTTAAAGAACTTCTTTATGCATTTCCTGACAAAATGATGGTATGGAAAATGCCATCCCCCTTGGTGGGGCGCAATTTAATCGCGCAATATTTATGCCAAAGGGGGAGGAATGTGGATATCTTTTCAAAAAGGCAGATTTGCTTTTGCAAGCGAGATGCTTGCAACATTTTTGGACGAAGCGAGACGCTTTGACCAATTGGGAAAGAAATTGCAAAACCAGGCCTTAATTTTTCACAGCTTGCAAATAATAATGCGCATGATCAAAGTACACATCGACAAAATAGATTCCCGGAGGAAATGCAGAGGCATCAATAGCTATTGAATTTTCAGCCTGGTAAACTAATTGTCCTGTCATCCTGACCACTGTTACAAAATAATTGACAGGTTTATTATTTGTAAAGCCAATATTCCAAACCTTATTTGTTGGGTTAGGAGACAAGCTAATATCGTTTTTCTCAAGTGTCGGTCCTTCTACACCTACCCCGCAAGTAGAAAAAGAAACAGGGGCAGATGGATTGCCATTTGCAACTACATAAAGGGAATAGGTGCCCATTGGCAAAGTGAGAGGAAGTGAAAACCATGTTGTATCGAGCAGGCTCCCGGTTCGTAAACCTGTCCTGTTCCAGTTAAAGGTGCGGGCATAGTAGACGTTGGAACCGGATGTGAGCCTGATGATGGGATAATTTGTAGCCATCTGGCAGTCATCACCATAAGAAGCACCTTCTGTAATGCCATTAAATAAGGTACCGGTGGCCATAAAAGTATCGCAACTGATTTTAATGATGCTGCTTATGGAAGGTTTTCCTGCAGGAAGCGGCGGTCCAGCAGGTATGTACTCATAATATTGTTTGGAATAAAAAGATGAAAACAATATATGCCCATCCGGTAAGGCCAGCATAGTGTGGTTATATGCCGGGCTGATCATAGAGTCTCCGCCAGGTGGTGCATGAGTCAAAGTAAATGTATTGGTCAGATAATCGAACTCATAAAAATAGGTGGGGGAATAAAATGCTCCCATATTATCATCTTTTTTTGCGACCTCGCAAATAATTTTACCATCTACCATCATAGCTCCACATGCATCTGAAGCCGCTCTGTTGTCAGGAATAGGCGGGCCTGCAAGCCATGTGCCGGGACTGGTATTGCCACTGGGCATATAATAGGCGGTATATCCCTGGGAGCCAAGAAAAAAAGCATTTCCATCGGGCAAAACAAATGCGGGCCCTGTTTCTTCAAAACTATCATAAAGACTAACTGGTACAATTCCATCCTGCACCCAGGTGTCTATTGACGGTATATACCGCTCTGAAGTGGTTGTATCCAGATCTACATATAAGATACTGTTATCGGGAAGTTTTAACCAGGTAGATTCGTCCTGGGAAAAATAAGATGATGGGGCCATTGTGTACATCATACTGACTGGATCGAAATAGCAAAGGAATATGCCGGGGTGAGCTGCCGCCTGCAATACGGTACCATCCGGAAGTAGTTCACAATTGGCATCTAGCATATCAGTTAATATAGGCCAGGGGCTTACATATGTCCATGTATTAGTGACAGGGTCATAAACTTCACCACAATCATGTCCTCCGCCATATTCACCGCCGGCTACATAGACACGTCCATCTTTAAGTACAAGGGACGAAAATGCATATCGGTCTACATGCATAGGGGCAATCCTGGACCATGTGCCATTTACATAACTTCCATGAATGTCAGGCACAAGCCTGTCCCATACATTGCCTTCAATTAATAAACCTGAAGTGGTATCAAATGAAGTTTTTACAATAACAGACCCATCTGTAAGCAGTAACATTTGACCAAAACTTGTGTCAGGTGCCGGACTTGCTATGGGCACCCAGGTACCCTGGGCATAGCTTTGCCTGCTGAAAACAGAAATGCCGAAAAAAAGTAAGAATAATATTTTGAGTTGAACAGCACTTTGTATAGTCTGAAAAAAGGAGACTGTTTTAAGTTGTTTTCCTGAATGATCTAAAATAAGTTGGTTCATAAGATCGGAGTTCTGACAAGTGACAAGATGTTTGATTTATGTATAACGAATTTACAAATAATTACTTGACTAAAATAATTATTTTGTAGCATCTGCGGTTATGAAAAGAGCTGTGTAAAAAGTTGTATTATGACTTTTTACAAGTAGTTGCGTTCTTCTTTCAGGACGAAGCGGAGGTATAAGACCGGGTAAGCAGCTTACTGATAAACTATTTTTGATGTTTTGAAGAATGCCGTCCATTTGTTTTTAAGATCTTCCGGTACCGCTTTTTGTTTTACCGCGCGAAAATTTACAAACATTTGGTTGGTGCCTAAAATGATATGCCAAACCTGGGATTCCGGACTGCTGACGGGGCATTCAATTTTAAAGATGATCCACGGATATTTTGTTTTGTCATCTTTTTCGATGAAGGTAAGTTTTGCTGAAGGGCAGCTTTGTTTTGCCTGTTGAAACATGATATTCATACAGGTATCAACAGGGACTTTGTAAGGAATATTGGGATATACCATCATGGTTCCGATCTCTGTCCAGTTATCAAAAGTTTCATCGCCCCTTAATAATTCTATTATTTTCATTTCTTTATTTTCCTGGTTGCTGGCCACTTTCCAACCCTCAGTATCAGGCCAGTCTATCATTAAAGTCTCACTATTAACATTGCCGGCTTGCGCGAATGAGCTAATTGAAATGTGCAGTGTTACTAGCAGGGCAAATACCTGTTTCATATAGTATTCGTGAATTTTAACAGACATGAAAAAATTCCTCATTCGCCCATTCTGCAGTTCAGGCATGTACCTTATTACGGATATGCCACACGATTATAGGGCTTAGGCAGGTACCTGTTTTCATCAGTGAAAAGCATATGCCTGCCATTGGAAGTATGCTCGAATAAAAAGCCCAGCGAAATACTAAAACAGTTATTGGTTTGTGTGCCCTGATTGCTAAGGGGCGACAGGCCGGAAAGTGCTACTTCATAGCCTGCACGAATAAACAAACCTACAGGTAATTCGTAACCTATGCTGGCGCATATACCATAATCAATAGCTTTTACGGCACCTGAATCATCTTTAAAAGTGAAAGTTGATTTAAATGAAGAATCCTGGTTTTGTGTTTGTCCTCCTGCGGTAACGCTGCTATGTAGTTTGCCATCAATTTTGCCGTTAAGTCCGTAGCCTATAAATGGCCCGACAGCAACAAAAAACATGCCATTACCCAAGGGCTTCCTGAAAACAATATTGATAGGTAAACGAAGGAAATTTTCTGACACGGTAGCATTGTAACTGAAGTCGTAAGAGCCACCATTGGCAGAACCGCTTTCACCATAAGCATATTTATAGCCTAAAACAGAATAAAATAAGCCGGCCTGAATTCCGATCCTTTCATTGATCCTGAGATCAAGTACTCCGCCGGCGCGGTAAGCAATAAGTGCAGATGTGCTGACTGATGGCGACTGGGTAGAGTTAACAGACATAGAGCTCATATTCATTCCTGCCTCAATGCCATACCTGAATTGGGCATGTGCCGGAGCTGTAAGAAAAAGAAGGGATAAGAAGCAGAAGAAGATATTTTTCATACCATTTACAGTTTATGATTAGCTTGATATGGCAAATATAATACAATACATTTCAGAATGAAATTTTTTGCAATAAGTTTTTGAGATATAATATACAAGGAATGGTCATTTGTTGTATATTGAGTAAAGCAATATTGGGACTGAATAATAAAGATAAAACAAAAGAATAAGCCCCCCAAAGACAAGCCCTGAAGGTGTAAAAATAACAGGCACCTGAAAATCTACAGATACTACACTTTTGTAAATGAAAAAGTGTGATGCCCGCCACATGAAAACAATATTTTATTTAAGTACATTGCAATGATTTTTTGATAGAGATTATGGAGAAAAACACCTACATGCCAGATTTTAATAAGTATAGGGTTTTTTCAGGAGTGCTTTTTTTATTTTTCTTGTTCTCATCCCCGGGTTTTGCTATAGCGAATTACACAGACAGCCTCTTATCAGTGCTCAGATCTGATAAAAAGAACGATACCACCCATGTAAGATTATTGACCAGGATAGCCAGCAGCTATAGGAATATCAACCTGGATTCAACCGTATATTATGCCAACAAAGGTTTGCAGGCAGCCATTCAAATTCATTTTGAAAAAGGGGAAGCAGAATGTAAACATCTTCTCGGCCTTGTTTATCTGCGCAGAATAAAATATGACAGCGCATTACAGTGCTACCAGGCTGCACTTCGTATATATGAAAAGACAGCTGATAAGAAATTAATGTGCCAGGTGATTCGATCGATCGCGGATATTTATTGCAGGCAGTCAAAGATCGACTCGTCTATTTGGTACTATAATGAAAATATCAGGATCAGTAAGGAGATAAATGATGATGTTTCGCAGGGACTTTCGTATATCAATATTGCTGCAATGTATGGGGACCAGAGTAATTATGTTGAATCGATCAATTATTCCCTGGAAGGATTGAAGGCCTTTGAGAGAGGAAAATCATACCAGGATATTGCTATGACAATGGTAAATATTGCTACTGTCTACTCGTCTATGGGTAACTATAAAAAGGCGGAGGAGTATATTGATAAAAGCCTGGCTATAAATATAACGAACCGGGAGATCCGTTTTACGAACCTGGTCAACTCGGGTTCTGTATACACACAAATGAAGGAATATAGCAGGGCCCTCTCTTTATTTAATAAGGCGCTGGTGCTGGCAGATTCCATTGGTGATCTTTCCTGGAAAAATATCTGCCTGATTAATATAGCAGAAGCCTATTACAGAACGGGTAGTTTTGATACCGCTTACCGTCTTTATACAACTGTTTTAAAACAGAATGAAAAGATAAATGACACATTGGTTCTTACTGTTGCCAAAGCAGCAATGGGTTCTATACTGGTAAAAGGCGGAAAACTGAATGAAGGAATAAAAGAATTGAAAGATGCTTTACGGATATCTGACGCCAAGGGACTGAAACAGACTGCTTTTGAGGCCACCGGCGATCTTGCTACAGCTTATGAAAAGCTGCATGATTATAAGCAGGCATTGTATTATCATAAACTATACCATAGCTATTCTGATTCCCTGTATGATGATAAGACCAACAAACGGGTATCGCAAATGCAGTTTGATTATGAGCTGAATAAAAAAGAAGGGCAGATAGCATTGCTGAGTAAAGACAAAGAGATACAGTATAGTAAAAATGCACAGCAAAAAATAGTGGTATGGGCTTTGGCGTCGGGCTTTTTGCTGCTGCTCATTATTTCCATGATGTTGTACCGCTATAGCGTACGTGAGAGACGAAATAAGGATGAGATACAAAAACAGGCACTAAGGTTGGAGGAGTTGAACAGGTTTAAAGACAAAACGTTTTCTGTCCTTTCTCACGATCTCCGGGGCCCATTGGGTTCTGTTACATCAACTATGTTGTTGCTGGACCAGGAGATGCTTACTCCCGAAGAGTTTTCAGGCATAAAACCTGAAATCAACAGGCAGCTCAACTCGCTTAATATTCTGCTTGATAACTTGCTGCAATGGGCTAAAAATTATATACAGGGGCATGCATCTGCCAAGCCTGAGAAGGTGAACTTACAGAAAGCTACCATGTATTCTGTAGATATGCTGCATGATAGTGCAGTGTCAAAAGAAATAAATATTGTTAATGATATTCCGGCATCGATTAATGTCTTATTCGACCCCGAGCAATTACAAATAGTAAACAGGAATATTATAATGAACGCCATTAAGTTTACTCCCCATAAGGGCACTGTTATTCTTAACGCTGCTGTAGTGGACGATAGGGTAAACATGCGTATTTCTGATACAGGTGTAGGCATGACGAAGGAACAAATGGAAATGCTTTTTACGTCTGCCCCGGAGAATAGTACCTATGGCACAGACAGTGAGAAGGGAACAGGACTTGGCCTGCTTTTGTGTTACGAATTTATAAAAGCCAATAATGCGTTTATAAGTGTGAGCAGCGAACAAGGCAAGGGCACCACATTTAATATAGACCTGCCACTGGCCCAATAGTGCAGTTTGCAGAAGATAATATATTTATATTGTCGTCTGAAAGTCTTAAGTACTACCTTTGTTATGATTTTTTTAAATGCAAAGCTGAATGGCTGATTTTATTGATTATTATAAAGTGCTGGGAGTGGCTAAGGGTGCTACGGCAGAGGATATTAAAAAAGCCTATCGCAAACTGGCCCGCAAACATCACCCCGACCTGGACCCTAATAATACGGAGGCCAAGAGAAAGTTCCAAGAGATCAATGAGGCTAATGAAGTATTAAGCGACCCGGAAAAGCGCAAAAAGTATGATCAGTATGGTGAGCATTGGAAACATGCTGACCAATATGAACAGGCACAGCAACAAAGGAGCCAAACAAGAGGAAGCAGCCAACAGCATGGTACTTATGAAGGCTATAGTGATTTTGGAGCTGAGGGTGGCAACTTCTCCGATTTCTTTGAGCAGGTATTTGGCAAAGGGACCGGTGGTGCAGGGCGGCAGGTAAAGTATAAAGGTGAGGACTACAATGCAGAATTGCAGATGAGCCTTACAGACGCTTATACCACAAGGCAGCAGATTCTTACCATAAACGGCAAACAGGTACGGATCACCATACCAGCAGGTGCAGCAGACGGGCAGGTAATAAAACTGAAAGGATATGGCAGCCCCGGTGTAAATGGCGGACCTAATGGCGACCTGTATATTAAGTTCATTATCAGCAATGATACTTCTTTTAAAAGGGTGGGGGATGATCTGTACACAACTATTGATCTGCCCCTATACACTGCCATGCTGGGTGCGGAACTGATAGTAGATACTATGGCGGGAAAACTGAAGCTGAAAGTGCCTGCTGAAACACAGAACGGTACGAAAACACGTATAAAAGGCAAAGGTTTCCCGGTATATAAGAAAGACGGGCAATTTGGCGACCTGTATATTACATACAATATAAAGCTACCTGCAGGTCTTAGTGAAAAAGAAAAAGAATTGTTCAATGAACTGGCAGCCTTACGAAAATAAAAATTATGGAAAAAGAAGCACTCATACCGGCGAATGACCTCTGCACTTATTATGAGGTATCCTATACTTTTATAAGCGGCTTGCATGATGCCGGATTGATAGAGCTTGATGTTATTGGTGAGCTTGGCTATGTGCACCAGGAACAGCTTTCGGACCTGGAGCGCTTGATACGCCTGCACAAGGACCTGGAGATCAATACTGGGGGCATTGAAACTGTTGTTCAGCTTCTGGAAAGAATAAAACTCCTGGAGCAAAGACTCCTTACACTGGAGCAGAAATTGTCAATATACGAATAGCGGTATAGCATGGACGCAAAAATTGACAGGCTTACTGCCGATATTATTATTGAATTTGAGGATGATAGTATAGTTCTTGTTAAAAGAAAGTATGAACCTTTTAAAGGATTTTGGGCCTTACCGGGAGGCATCATGGATGGCAATGAAACCATTGAAGAAACTGCCGTAAGAGAAGCAAAAGAAGAAACAGGTCTTGACGTTCAATTAGTACAAATAATAGGAGTTTATTCCAAACCCGACAGAGACTCAAGAGGCAGATTTGTTTCTGCGGCATATGTTGCCAAACCTATAGGGGGAATTCTGAATGCCGGGGATGATGCAAAAGAGGCATTGAGGACGAAAGATTATTCAGAAATGCAACTTGCCTTCGATCATAAGCAGATATTAGCGGATTATTTGAAATGGAAAAATAAATAAAGGTCTGTTTATCAGAACTTTATTTCTCTCACAAAAAAAATTTGAGAAAAAATTTGCGCAACCGAATGATTGCGTATATATTTGCAATCGAACGGTTGCGGATTAGTAAAAAATTAATAAAATGAGAAGAGACGTATTCCAGGCTATTGCAGACCCGACGAGAAGGGAGATCATTAACCTGATAGCACACCAGACTTTAACGCCCAATGCAGTGGCGGACAGGTTCGATCAAAGCAGGCAGGCGATATCAAAGCACATCAAGATACTGAGTGAGTGCGGTATTATCCTTATCAAACAAGAGGGAAGAGAACGTTATTGTTCCATACAGGCTGCCAAGCTGGATGAAGTGAGCGACTGGCTGGACAATTTCAGGAAGATATGGGAACAGCGTTTTGACAAACTGGATGATTTGCTGAACAAAATGAAACAACAACAAAATAAAACAAAACCAAAATGAAAAATCAAACCAAAGTAACAGCCGAGCCAGGCAAACAGGAACTCTTTATTATAAGAGAATTTGATGCACCCCGCGAATTGGTTTTTAAAGCATTTACCGACCCAGAGCTGTTAGTGCAATGGTGGGGACCGAGAACTACTACAATGAAAATTGATTTTATGGACTATAAGACTGGTGGTTCATATCGTTACATTCAAATTAACGGAAAAGGATATGAATACGGCTTCAATGGTATGGTTCATGATGTATCAGAGCCTGAAAGAATTATTCAAACCGGTGAATTTGAAGGCTTGCCCGAAAAAGGGCATGTAGCACTCGAAACTATATTGTTTAAAGCTCTGGATGGAGACAGGACACTTGTAACTATACAAGATGTCTTCCAGGCTGTTAGCGACAGGGACGCGGCAATAGCATCAGGTATGGAAGGGGGGCTCAGGGAGGCAAATGAACGCCTGGACGAATTATTAAACAAATTAAAAACACTAACTAAAACGATGTCACAATGAAAAATCAAACCAAAGTAACAGCCGAAGCAGGCAAGCAGGAACTCTTTATAACAAGAGAATTTGATGCACCCAGGGAGATGGTTTTTAAAGCATTTACAGACCCTGAACTATTGGTGCAATGGTTAGGACCATGCGATATGACCATGAAGATTGACAAATTTGATGCGGGTACCGGCGGCTACTGGCGTTTCATTCATGTCACTAAGGACGGGCAGGAATTTGGCTTTCATGGGGTGACGCATGAATACCTTCAACCCAGCAGGCTCATCCGCACTTTTGAATTTGAGGGCTTGCCTGAAACAGGACATGTAGTGCTGGAAACCGCAACGTTTGATACGCTTGAGGGTGAAAAGACAAAGCTCACGATTCAGTCGGTGTTCAGATCGGTTGAAGATCGTGATGGTATGGTGATGTCCGGGATGGAAAGAGGAGTAAGTGAATCACACGATATGCTGGACCAGCTTTTTGAAAAATTACAGGCAAAATAAAATGTTAGGATGACATCGAAAATTAAAGTAACAGCCGAGCCCGGCAAACAGGAACTCTTTATAACAAGAGAATTTGATGCCCCTAGGGAAATGGTGTTCAGGGCATTTACAGAGCCGGCACTCCTTGTGCAGTGGTATCTGCCGGCAGGACAAAAAATGAGGATAGGTCATTTAGACTATAGGACATACGGCTCATACCGTTTCATCATGCCCGGCCCTGATGGTAATGAAGTAGGTATATCCGGTGTGGTACACGAGTTGCTTGCTCCCGAAAGGATCATCCGCACTTTTGAGTATGAGGGATTGCCTGAAAGAGGGCATGTGGCCTTAGAGAAAATTTCATTTACAAGCCTGCCTGAAGAGCGTACTCAACTCATTATCCAATTTATCTGCGAGACGGTAGCATACCGGGACGGATTGGTAAATTCAGGAATGGAAACACATTCTGTGATGGTTTACAATAAACTGGACGAGCTATTGTTAAAGGGTATTTGATAATATTTAAATCAAAATAAACATGAGAAAGCTGGGTGTATTTAATTTTATAAGCCTGAACGGTTGCTATAAAGGAGTTAATGAAGATATAAACTGGCATACGCATGGGGGCGCAGAAGAAAATGAATTTTCAGAAAAATCGGTACAAGCAGAAAGCATACTTCTTTTCGGCAGGCTGACCTATGAAATGATGGCAAGTTTCTGGCCCACAGATACGGCAAAACAAAATCTGCCCATAGTAGCTGATGGGATGAACAAGGCCGAAAAAATAGTCTTTTCAAGAACTTTAAAAAAAGCAGACTGGAACAGCAGCAGGGTAGTGAATGGCAATATAGTTGAAGAGATGAGGAAGATGAAACAAACACCTGGCAAAGATCTGACCATTTTGGGCAGTGGAAGTATCATAACGCAGTTTGCAGAAGCGGGATTAATTGATCAATACCAGTTTATGTTAGACCCTGTAGTAATAAATGATGGCGTACCTATATTCAAAGGTATTCAGCATAAGCTGGACCTGAAACTAACAAGCACAAGAGTTTTTAAGAGTGGAGTAGTGCTGCTTTGTTATGAACCGATGAAATAAAATGATGGTGTGTCGCATAAGACCCTTAAAATGTCGTAATCAGCACCCCCGGTTCTCTAAGCTGCAGTATATATTTGTAACAAAAATGAAAGCTTCATGGTAATGGAGACAACAATATTAGACAAAGACGTCCATGTGTTTTACATAACTGCAGCTTCCTTTCCGCTGGGGGTTATGGAAGCACATAACAAGCTGCATGCCTTAGTGCCCTTTTCTGCCAACAGGCGATACTTTGGTATATCCCGCCCGGAAGATGGCCCTATAGTTTACAGGGCAGCAGCTGAAGAATTGGAACCCGGAGAAGCAGAAAAAATGCATTGCGACACACTGGTTCTTAAAAAAGGCAAATACATTTCTTTGGTAATAAATGATTTTATGAAAGACGTTCAAAGTATCGGGAATGTTTTCAGGCAGCTACTTTCATATCCTGGGCTTGACCCCAATGGATATTGTGTGGAGTTGTACCTGGGTGATAAGGATGTAAAATGTATGGTAAGATTAAAGGATTATTAAAGTGCCTGCTTTGGCAATCAGTTCTTCTAAAAGTTCACATAGTTCCTTTGTGCTTTAACTTGACCAGATGTTTTTTCCATAGATATTCGTTTAAGATGAACGTATGTGCTGCAAAAGATAAAAATATGTTATTTGCTAGGAAAGCGTAATTAGCTTAATTATTGCGGAAATGCCATTTGAGACAAATAATAGCTACATTGCCATGCCGCATTAGCCATAAGATGATTTATATCTTTTGAGGTATAAATACTATGAACGCTAAATTTGATGAGCTGATAGGAAGTTTCGTGGGCAATGAGATAGGCTTGTGCGAGCATTTCCTTACAATGGAACTGGCAAAGTTATTGCAGCAGAACTTGCTGGAACTGGATGCTGATGAACGAATGCAGCCAGCCGGTATCGGCAATGATATCACCAAAGACCCACTTCAGAAAAAACGTGGGGATAAGATTTTCTGGCTGAATAAGGAGAGCAAAAATATAGCTGAACTGGCTTTCCTGGACCATGTTGAAAATTTTATTGAATATCTGAACAGTACCTGTTATACAGGGATCAATGCTTATGAGTTTCATTATGCCCTATATGATGCAGGCACCTTTTACAAAAGGCATAAAGACCAATTCAGGAACAACCAGGACCGGAAATACTCCCTGATAAGTTACCTGAATGATGATTGGATAGATTCTGATGGGGGAGCCTTGATGGTATATGGGGACAAAAAAGATGAAAAGATACTTCCTTGTATTCGAAAATCTGTATTCTTTAAGAGCGCTGAACTGGAACATGAAGTCCTGGTATCATCAAGGCCCCGGATGAGTATAACAGGATGGCTGAAGCAGGTGTGATTTGTATTAATCACTTAACGTAAATGTACTATTTTCACTATAGAATAAATTGATTATTTTACATAAATTGCATTGGTATTTAAAACAGAAAGTATTATTTGAATGTTTATTAAAGTGTTTACCCTTTTTGAACTTTAGGTGTTTTTTTGCATTATTTCCTGTTTTTATGCCGGTCAAAACAAAATTGAATAATAATCCACTATAGTAATATGGGTTAACAAACAGAAACAGCCGCCCTTTGGCGGTTTTCTGTTTTCAGGTATGATAGATATTCCCCGGCGGGCTGAAAATAGAAAGGCAGTTTATCCTGCCATTTAATATATTTGGCGATGTTATGGCTAAGAACAAAAAAGAAAAGCAAAGACTAGTTGTTACGACAGAAAAACCGACAAATAAAGGTGCTGCTGAAAGCAAGCCATTGATGTCGCTGTTATCTAATTTTAAGTTGCAGGCAGCGTTTTTGGCAATTATTTGCTTTGTCTTTTATTTCAATACCTTTCATAACGATTATGCTGTAGATGATTTCCTGATCATTGCAAAGAACCCTGCGGTAAACAGTGGTATAGCGGGCATACCGGAAATAATGAGCTCTGATATATTTGAGAGTTATTACAAACAGTATAATGCAGATAATCGCTTGTCTGGCGGCCGTTATAGACCTTTGTCCCTTGTTACTTATGCTATCGAGCAACAAATATTCGGACAAACGACAGATATTTCAGACAAAACAAGCAGCCTTAGCCAGCCAGATGATTCGAACAGGAAGCTCCTCATGGCAAGACATGTTGACAATGTGCTTCTTTATATCCTGTCTGTTATTGTTCTGCTGTATTTTTTAAGAACCTATGTTTTCCCTAAACAGGCTCTGCTTGCGTTTTTAAGCGTACTTCTATTTGCTATTCATCCTATTCACACAGAGGTCGTTCTGCGGCCGGTGTTGACCATTTAGTCGATTTGCTAGCTCGAGCTGAAAAATTCTTTCTTGTGTTCCATTCCTCGCTTGAATGAATGAATGAATGAA
>CAIYVS010000063.1 GCA_903929655.1 uncultured Bacteroidota bacterium
AAACTGATAGATGATTATGGAGCCGATGCCGTTCGTTTCAGTGTCATGATCTCTTCGCCTGCAGGTAACGACCTTTTGTTTGATGAATCTCAACTGGAGCAAGGCAGCTTTTTCTGCAATAAAATGTGGAATGCCATGAAATTGGTGAAAGGTTGGGAAGCGCGTTGCGCAGATGGGGTAGAAGATGGCAATATAAGGTTCGCAATAGACTGGATGGAGCAAAGGATAGCCGCTGTATCATTGGAGATAGCAGAACTTTATAAAGATTTCCGTTTGAGCGAAGGCCTGAAGACCATCTACTCGCTCATATGGAATGATTTCTGTTCCTGGTACCTGGAATGGGTAAAACCTGCCCAGGACCAACCAATATCTGCTCATGTATATGAGCGCACCCTGGCCATGTATGAGCACCTGTTACAATTACTGCATCCTTATCTTCCTTTTATTACCGAGGATATTTATCATTTATTGAAGCACAGGAATAGCGGAAACGACCTTATAATAAAAGAATTACCTCTTTGGGAAAATGTGGACCAGGAGATACTAAAACAAGGCGCTTTGTTGCAGGAATTGATAACGGCAATAAGAGATACCCGCAATAAAAACCTCTTAAAGCCTAAAGACAAGATAAAACTTTGGGTTGATACACAGCATCATGCATTATATGAGCTGGTACAGGATATCCTCAGGCGCCAGGTGAATGCCGAACATATTGGCTTTACAGACAGTGCCAAACAAGGATGCATTTCTATTGTGGTACAGACAGACAAATTATATATAGAAGCAGAACTCGCAAATATTGATACAGGTTTGCAAAAAGACCAGATGCAAAAAGAGCTGGACTACCTCAAAGGTTTTCTCTTAAGTGTGCAGAAAAAACTGGAGAATGAGAAATTTGTAAAAAATGCAAAACCGGAAGTATTAGAAAATGAACGCAAAAAACAGGCAGATGCTGAAGCTAAAATAAAAACAATAGAAGAAAGCCTCACCTTGATTGTTTGAATAAACGCATAGAAATGAAAAGGACAGCAAATATATTATTACTTACCTTTTTTACTTTTCTCAGTTATTTTGTTTGGGCTCAGAAAGAAAAAAAGGAAGATAAATCCAAAGATAAGAATGTAGCTGCAAAGCCTAAGTACGAGCAGGTATATTCTTATCTTGGTAAATCTGATTTTAAAGGCGGGCCTATTGCAAAACGTATCTTCGATTCTTTGGTAAAACAAGGCATCTGTGCCAAAGATGAAAAGGGACATATTTACCCTGTAACGGAATTTAATTTCACCTACGGCGAAAAGAATTTATACGAAGACTCTATTGGTAACCTCAAGGTGATGACAGATTACCTCCTGGAAAAATGTATTGGCGATTCTGTTACCACAGCCATTGCCAATAGTATGGCCGAACGCTCAAAGGATGGCGACACAGTTTATTATGATAAAATAATTGTCACCAGGCCGGACAATACAACTACTATTGCAAAGCCTATGAAATTTGCTATTACCAGGTAGTCTTGCAATACCGACAGCCACGCATTATGCTGTTTTAAAAAGGACTTTTTAAATATTGCATATGCCTGCCACTATACCTAATCTTAATGATACAAACATCATGCTAATTCCTTAATCAAGCGAATCATGGTCAATAATTGTGGACATCTTTATTTGCTCCAAACCCAAACCCATCTTACCTTTGACACGAAATTGGAACCCTTTAAAAAAGTTCAGATTTGAAGTTCTTTGACAACCAAACCTTATCAGAAAAAACAGGATTGACACGGAGGTAATACCAATTAGACATCTAAATTCGTCATTGCTGCCATAAAAGGCCTCATAGAGGCCAAAGGTCTGTAGCATTCAAAGAACAGGAAAGTGCGCTCCGTAGGTGCGCAACTAATCGTGTCGAATTTTAATGTCCAAATGGTATTATATAAAAAAATAAATTATTAACTTCCATTTTTCTAAAAAAAATATTCCTATGAAACGACCATTTAAAAGTTCAGATTTTGCATACAGAGGAATGAAAATTCTGTTGTTAAATTCGCTGCCGGGAGTTCCATCTGGCCTTAGGAAAGACAATTATTTTCAGATGAAAATGCAAATTGCAGCAATTGCAATATGCTTATCAATACTTTGTTCATGCGGTTTCAACAAACAGTTTTACCAGGCCGATAAATTACAACCTAATTCCATTTCGGCTCTTTTCAACAACCTCAGGCACGATACAACATTTGTCCATGTCACCGGGGCCAATTTTCAGCCTGTTTTTACAGACAGTAAAAACAATCCAAAAGATATGGGCTTTACCATTCAAAGCCTTGTTTTTAAAAGTGAAAGCGGGAATAAACTCAATGGCTGGTTCTTTAAACCCGATAAAAGTATTGCAGAGAACGGCACTACAATGCTTTTTCTTCATGGCAATGGTGGCAATGTGTTTGAACAAATGCAGGGGCCAATAGACTTTATAAAACAAGGTTTCCAGGTTTTTCTTATTGATTATAGTGGCTATGGTTTCTCCACAGGTAAATCAACTAGGGAGCATTTTTTACAAGATGGTAATTCTGCCCTAAAATATATGCTTACCATGCCAGGTGTAAAAAATACCAAGGTCATTATTTACGGGCAATCGCTGGGCGGCCACCTTTCCGCTACAGTTGCTGCACAAAATGAAAAAGCTATTGATGGTCTGGTAATGGAAGGTGCCCCCTCTTCTCATAAAGATATTGCTGCATACAGTTTTAGAAAGGTAGGGTTCCTCGCAAGAATCCTGACAAAGGAAAAATACCCTGCATACAAAGCAATAGAACATTTCCACAAACCTGTATTAATAATTCATAGCAGTGAAGATAAGGTGGTGCCGGAATGGATGGTCAAGAAAATTTATGCGCATGCCAATGAGCCTAAATATTTCTATGAAATAAAATATGGCCATATACAAGGCCCGGAACATTATGCAGATAGCATTAGTTTTAAGATAAAAATGATGCTCCATAAATAATACAGCATAAGAGCTTAATTGTATTAATTTTAGGGCCTCAATCACAATATCTCAGAAACATGTCTTCTTCTAAAAAACCATCTTTTTTTGCCGGCATGATAGGAATGAAATGCCCCAATTGTCGCAAAGGACGGATATTTGAAAATAAGAGTATTTTCCCGCTTGGCAAGTGCCTCCGGATTTCTGAACAATGCAGCCATTGCGGGCTTAAAATGGTATCGGAAAGCAATAATGGCCCCGGAATAAACTATGCCTTAACAGTCATGTTGCTATTCCTGAACCTGGTATGGTATTGGCCCATTTTTGGCCTTTCCTATAAAGATAACAGCTTCTATTATTTCCTTTTGACCAGTGTGAGTATTGTGATCCTGGCCCAGCCCTGGCTCATGAGGATATCACGGGTGGTATATCTCTATATTGCCGTAAGATATGGCAGCAGACCATTACCAGCTAATGACAAATAAATGATAAAAGATGTTATTAATTTGTAATTCAAAAACAGTATTTTGCATATTATAAATGCATGATCCGTAAACAACAGGGAATATAAAAACAATGAAAGATAAAAGCCATCTTATTGATGCAGAAGTAATACTCGATAGTATTACAGATGGTTTTATGACCCTGGACAAGAATTGGAATTTCACCTATATCAATAAAACGTTGGAGCTTTTATATGGTAAAAATAAAAATACTATATTAGGGCGCAATTATTGGGAGGTTTTTCCAAAAGCCAAAGAACTGAAATTCGGAGAAGAATTGCAGAGAGCTGCGCAAGAGCAAAAAGCAGTACATTTTGAAGAATACAGCCCCACTTTTCATCAATGGGTTTCAATAAGCGCTTATCCATCCGAAGACGGACTGACTATTTATTCAAAAGACATAACATGGGAGAAAAAGCTACAGGAACAAATACGTTTAAGTGAAGAAAACCTGCGGGTACTGATCAACAGTACTAATGACGCGATGTGGCTGTAATAGTTACACAGGCATTTCCAAAAGATATGGATCGATTTGGAGAAAAAGAGGGTGTGTA
>CAIYVS010000064.1 GCA_903929655.1 uncultured Bacteroidota bacterium
GCAATTTGCAATTATGACAGGTACCCACTTAAAAATAAAAGTAAAGCCATAAAGCATATGCTTTTGTTCCTGCAATACATAGATACACTTGTCAGAGATACAACTGTTGTAACTATCAGGTCTGAAAAAATAAGAAAAATATTTACAGGTGACCAGTACAGAAGATACATAGATATACTTGCAGAGTTGAACATCATAACAAGAGTGCCCTACCCTGACGGAAAGTTTTTTGAACTGACAAAAAGATATTGCCAGTACAGAATACACAATCAATACCTGACAGATAGCTTGTGCCTGGTACTGTTCAAAAAAGATAAAAGCATCAAATTCATTACGGATCGCAAGTATCCTACCAAATTTGAAAATACCATCAAGAACATGGATTGCAACTTTGCCGAAGCTATAAAGGACGAATTCAAACATATCAGCATATTTGATGCCGGAGAAAATTGTCTAAGGGTTAGATTGTCACGCTTGTTTGCATTGAATAATGAAAGGTTCATTAAAAAAGGAGATAAGGTGGACAGGGTATATACATCATTTTCTAACCTGTCAAAAATAAGCCGAAAACATTTACATATTAACAATAACAGGCTTCATGACATTGATATTAAGAACTGCCAGCCTTTGTTACTTTGCTATTTACTCCGTCAATTAAATATGGGAGTAGATAAGAATTACATAAAAGACTGCGAAGCAGGCAATGTATATGAACGGTTTATTACAGCGCAACGTAATAGGGATATGGTAAAAGATGATCTGTATGCTTCCATCTATTTTGATTTCAAAGCTAAGCGAGCCATTGCCATTGAGTTTAAGGCTATATACCCGCTTACCTGCCAATCATTAGAGATATTAGATACTGATACTGTCACCTTAGCATCCAAACTACAAAACATCGAGGCAAGCATATTCAACAACATTACACCTAAAAAAAGTAAATATTACTTTACCCTGTTTGATGCAATATATTTTTCAGATAAAGCGGATATACAAGACCTGATAGAACAACTATATGAAAAGTTTGCCGTGTATGCATTAACTCCACGGCTTTCTATAAACTGCTGATAGGTCAAACCAGTTAATAAAAACCCTTTGCTTTTGTCAGCCCTTCATGTTTTTATTAACCCGTTTGTTTGCTATCTGATTAACAGGTTCAAAGTAAGTGCTTAAAAAGCACCTGCTTTGAACCTGTTTTGATTGCGGGGAATAGTAGTAAAAACATCATTTGATATTATATTGCATTTAATATAAAAACGGGTACTTAAAATTAGACGACCGGGCAACGGGGAATATATTCATATCATTTTACGCCCAGATGCGCCCAAATCGCACCGGATTGTCAAGGAATGTGCATTTTTACTCTTAATGAATATGTATAATAGCAATTAAGTGGAAACACAAGCTAAAAATGCTATCACCTGACACTGGCGGTCGTATTTGAGTTATGGTATAACAAACAATGCATTAGCAAATTGACAATGTTTACTAATCGCTATTTGTATCCAAAATAGTCATAATACCATTTATACTTGCTTTTTATCCAATCGCAAACATCTTTGCCTAGTACTTGAAGAGCATCCGAAGGTTTCATTTCCAGTTTTGGGCGTATGGTATGCAAATCCCCAATGCCATAAACGGCATCATCTTCCTGCGTAACTTGTTCTATATTACTAAAGTCAAATTTCGGCTGCTCCAATTCCAGAAATTCATAGACCCGTTTCATTTCCATTTCAGGATAGAGGCATAGGGATTCATATTTTACAAACAATAACTTTTGATCTATCCCTTGTCTGATAGCTTCCGAAAGCCTTTCTACCGCCAGTCCAATAGGTGGTGTATTAAACCAAATATCTACACGCTTGGGAGTGCTAGTACCCTGCATATTAGCATGGTTTACTATTGGATTTGCTTTATGTGGCGCTTCACGGAATTTCTTCTCCATTGAAGCAATAATATCAGTAAGGTTACGTACCAAGCATATTATTTTAGGTTTAGGATAAAAGCTATCAATAAAACCATAGTGAGCAAAGTGACCTCTTGATTTATCAAGTACGAATGGCTTTTCTGTAATAGCATTGTAATATCCTTGTACACCCTCTCTGCAAAATCCTAAAAATGCCTTTTTCATCAACTCGGCATCTTGAGCCTTAAATTCGGCACTTTCAGTATAATTATTACGGGCCGCATAAATTAGCTCTAACATACCAGAGGTTGGTGTGACATAAAAACGCTCGTCCTGGCTCATTAAGTTTTGAAATACCGTGCTACCAACACGAGGAAGTGAGGATTGAAAAAATATTTTTTGTACCATTTTAAATGACAGATTAAATAATAGTTGATTGGGTGTTATCTTTTTACATAAATTGTGTTTGCCTCATAATCAGGTACATTTATTTCAAAAGAAGAATGCAATTCTTTGAAACCATAGGAAAATAATAACTTATCAATGTCGGCTTTCAAAGTATGCCCTTGATAATATGGCTGCAAGCCAACCTCTGTCATAATGATTCTCGTATTGTTTAGCATCTTTTTTGCTCCCTGCAATACTAATAATTCCGAACCTTGCGCATCCATCCAAATGATATCAATGTGTTTGATTTTATTTTCTTCACACCATTTGTCTAATGTAGTTGCCCGAACCTTTATTTCTTTTTGATTTAAGTTCTGACCAAACATCGTACCATTTTTACCTTCTACAAATCTGAACATTGATGAAGCTCCTATATTTGGCACAGAACTTTGGTTGGCATCCACTGGGAAAAAGGGAATTTCGCCCACCTCATTACTCAGGGCAATATTATGCACCTTTATTCGTTTCTTCTTTTTATCATCAACAGCATTTAGGTTAGCTATACATAAATCGAATGACTCCGGAACGGGTTCAAATGCATTAATTTTGGCATTGTCAAAAATGGACGCAAACTCAATACTTTGTTTGAGGTGCCAACTACCTATATCTAATATTTGTTTTACATTTTCAATAGCCGCTTCCTGCAGAAATTTCAACCTGCCGGCGACCATGCTATTTTTTTTCTGTTCATCACCAATTCTTATACTAAGCTCTGAGCAGTTTTTTTTTTCAAATTGGCATCCACAGCCCCAATTTTTTCAGATTTTAGTGCCTCTATTATTTCATCTACATTGAAAATTTCATCCTCTGAATTGTAACAAAACTCAACAGGCTGACCGGAAATATTATATTTTCCAAATAATGAATGTCTTAATTCAGGCTTAATTGTCGGTGGATTGGCAACAATATTGGTATGGATGTCATAACCAAACTGCGAAGGCAAGTTCCCTATCCAGCATACCACAGATGGCATGTTCAGGGCTGCAGCAGTATGCTGAGCAAAACTGTCAATAAACAAACGTTTGGAGCTCATTGAAATCAATGTAGCAATAGCTCTGAACTCCATCTGCACGGACGTTGTATTCTGAAGAGCAAATTGGTCTTCCCTCCGGATATGAACTACCTGATAATCTTTGGCAAAATAATTTACAATCTTTTGTGCAACACCAATTGGCATATCACGGTACCAAGAATACTTGTTTGGCTGGTTTTGTGCCCCCCCGTTGGTCTGAATGACCATTATAGGTTTGTCTGAACCAAAACTCTTACCAAAAAACGAAAGCTCACGACTATTGAGATGCAGTTCCGGCAGTTCCCCATTATATTTTATCCCAAACATCTCACACCATACCTTTATCAAGTGTCCTTTTTGGGCTATGAAATCCGTTTCCATGTACGGATTGTGAAGCATCATCTTTACATGTTGTCCATCAATATTGTCTGACCAGAAATAGTTGAGATTATTATAATTGAGAGCTTTGTCCACGTACGGGCTACAAAGAAAAACTTCCGGGTACCCTGTAATGACTATCAGCTTGTCGTTAGGGTATTGTGCTTTGATAGCCTTACAAACGGCGGTAGCGGCAATGTTCTTACCTATTCCACCATCAATCTGGAAAATAATATTCATCGGGTTTGCTATTTTGTAGAGTATTTATAGGACTAATAGTTATTGTTTAATTACTTTCTTAAATACCTTCTCTTTTTTGTCATTTGTTAACTGAAGATAATAAATGCCAGGAGATAATTCGCCAAGATCAAGAGCGTTGTGCAGCATAGTCAACAAGCCGTGTTGCACCACAATACCTAAAGAGTTCAAAAGATTATATTCAGTAGTTGATTTAACATTTTCCAAATACAAAATATTTGTAACTGGATTAGGATGGATTATAAAATTAGTTACAAATGTATTGTTGTTAATATAAGCAGATGTGTCATGATTTATTGTATCTGCAAATTTCACACATGATGAGTCATAAATTACAACACGAATGCGATTGTTAGCTTCATCAGCAATGAATACATTACCACATTTATCAATCGCAACACCCTCTGGGTGCCATATATGTGCAAAAATAGCAGGTCCGTTATCGCCACCATATGCTGCAGTTCCATCACCAGCAATCGTATGTATTATTCCACTAGTGTCAATTTTTCGGATTCGATTGTTGCTATAATCGGCAATAAATAGATTCCCGTATTTGTCAAAATCGAGTGCCCATGGGTCGATATTTGCAGAATCAGCGTGCATCCCATCTCCGTTATATATTCCATTACCGGTGCCCGCTATGGTTGTAATAATTCCTGTATTGATATTTACTTTGCGTATTTTGTAATTACTGCCAAAATATAAATTACCAATAGAGTCCGTACAGATTGCATAATCTGATTTAATTTCTGCCGAATCTGCCGGGCCATTATCACCCGTATCACCCCCCGTCCCATTACCAGCAACTGTTGTGATAATACCCGCGGTGTCAATCTTTCGAATTCTAGCATAAACAATAATATAAATATTGTGGTGCTTGTCAATAGTTATACCCGAAGGATCCATTCCGGCAGACAATGCTGGAATATTTTCGCCATTATATATGGTACTACCAGTACCTCCTATTGTATATATAATGCCAGTTGACTTATCAACCTTGCGTACTCTATTATAAACATAGTCAACAAAATATATATTGCCAGCTTCATCCACAATTGTTCCTTCAGGGTGTATTTTAGCATTAGTAGCTAAACCGCTATCTCCGCTGTATCCGGGAATTCCATTGCCAGCAATAGTTGTAATAATCCCTGCTGTATCAACCATTCTAATTCTGGGGCTGGAATAGTCTTCAATAAAATATAAATTCCCAACGGCGTCAAAGGAGCAAAATGCAGGCAATGGGACCTTACCTGCTGTCGCTGGTCCTCCGTCACCTAATCCACCAGAACCTCCACCAGCAAAATTTGCTATATTTTGAGCGAGTAAAACATTATTGCTTAACAGGGCGAAAACGACAAAACAAACATATGCGATTTTTTTTTGAACCATAACTGACTTTCCATTTATATCTTCTTTTCAAAAACTATGCAATCCAGACCTGACATCTAGCACCTATTTTAACAAAATAAAGCCCTCCAGGAGGAATAGTTGCTGGAGGAGCACAGGTAAGATTATTTCCGTTTTGCATTGACGTTGCTACAAAATTGTTAGACCAGAAATGACAACCTAGTGTGTTAGCGGCAATGTTACATCCCCAAATACCAGTATACGCGAAACCTTGATCGTTGTTACAACAACCTCCAAGTATAGCTGAATAATCACCCGAAACTGTATTACAACAACCTCCAAGAATGGATGCGTAATTGGAAGAAATACAGTTACCCGTACCACCGCCAATTGTATTGTATCTACTAGTACCAGAAATACAGTTACTGCCACCACCAAGAATCGAAGAGTATTCTCCAGAAATTGTATTTAGTGACCCTCCACCCACAAATGAAAATTGGGAAGTACCAGAAAGCACCTCGTTTGCACATCCGCCCACAACAACTCCCGTATCACCACAAACATGATTACCATGCCCCCCGCCTACAAAAGAATATGTATTATTTATTACGTTCTGTTTTCCACCACCCACAAATGAATAGCAACTTGAAACAGTATTATTTGTGCCGCTTTGTATTCCAGAATAATTTCCATCAACAACATTTTGTGATCCCGCACCAATAATGCTATAATTTGATGCAGAACATATTGTATTGAATGCTCCACCGTTGATAAAATTGTATTGGCTACCTTGAATATAGTTGCAATAACCTGCTATAATAGCATTTGCAACACCGTCAGAACTGACAAAACAACTATGTCCCGGGTCACAACAACAGGCAATTAAATTTTGCTGACCAGATATTATTGTGTTATGATGGCAGGCAAATATGTAATTGTCACAACCATTGATTATTGAGTTCTTTCCAAAATATGCACTGCTTGACCCAGCACTGCATATAATATTTCCTGCACCATTGCCAACAAAATTCTGAAACCCATTGCCAATGCAGTTTGTATAGCCACTTCCCATAAAACCATACTGACCACAATTTACATTACTGTAACCCGAAACCGTGCCATTAAAACACTGAGCGGTTACATGTCCGCAGCCACCTAAAATGGAATTGTAAGTACCACTAATAGTGCCTGAATTGATCCTAAACGAATCCCCGGTACTGGGGTTACAAAAAATACAGAATGTAGAGGGCATAAATGGAAAATTGAATAGATTAAGAATAGGATTGAGACATAAATATAAATATGTATTTTTTTAAAACCAAATTAATTTATTATGAAAGAGCCATATAAATAAAATATTTTTTATTTATATTTGAGATTTGGTTTGCGAAGTAATTTTTAAGCCCTTAGTTTTGGTTTTGAAATTCTCCAGCATTAAGTTTTTAATTTGCGTCGGACTCGCATCCAACGCCAGACGGTAAGTATCGGGGAATAA
>CAIYVS010000065.1 GCA_903929655.1 uncultured Bacteroidota bacterium
CAACTTAATAATGCCGCACTTTACGACAATATTTCTGAAAGGATCAGGCAGGCATTTCGATATCTACAGAACACAGATTTGCTTGCCATAGCCCCCGGCAAATATGCGATTGACGGAGACAATCTATTTGTTATAGTGCAGGAATATGATACACTTGATACAGCCAATGAACAAATGGAAGCGCACAAAAAACATATTGATGTGCAATACATGATAGAGGGTGAGGAACTTGTAGGGCATGCATTATATAATGGACAAATGCCTTCTAAAGAGTATAGTGAAGAGGAGGACTATATGCTGTTTCCCGATACTCCTACTTTCTTTACAAAAATGGCCGCCCGCACTTTTATGATATTCTTCCCTACAGACCTGCATATGCCTTGCATAAAGGTGAATGAAAGCAAACATGTGAAAAAGGCAGTGGTGAAGGTAAAGATCTGAGGAATGCTATTTCTTCTTATTCGGCCTGTTAGGTGCTCTTTGCGTTCCAGCAGGATATGAAGCTTCCTCAGTTTTGCTTGAGTTTTCTACCAATTTATTGATGGTATTGATCTCGTCGGGCAAGAGATAGCGCCATTTGCCTGTTTGTAAATTCCCCAGTTCCACATTCATAATGCGGACGCGGGTGAGTTTTACCACATCATAGCCGAGGTATTCGCACATGCGACGGATCTGCCTGTTAAGGCCTTGTGTGAGTATGATCCTGAATTTTTTATTGCCTTCCTGCCTTACGAAACATTTTTTGGTAATGGTGTCCAACACGGGAACACCGGTACCCATTCTCCTGATAAATTCGGGTGTGATGGCTTTGTCTACTGTTACTATGTATTCTTTCTCGTGGTTATTGCTGGCGCGGAGTATTTTATTTACAATGTCTCCGTCGTTGGTAAGGAAAATAAGTCCGTCTGAGTCTTTGTCCAGGCGGCCTATAGGGAATATGCGTTTAGGATGATTGATGAAGTAGATGATATTGCTTTTGTCTTTGGGGTCTGTGGTGGAAGTGACACCAATGGGTTTGTTGAACGCAATATAAATGGGCCTGGTTTTAGATTTAATCGGTTCTCCGTCTACCTCTACCACATCACCTGTGTGGACTTTGGCGGTAGTTAAAGCCAATTCCCCGTTTATGGTTACTCTTGCCTGTTCTATTAATTTATCTGCCTCCCTGCGCGAGCAGAAGCCTGATGCGCTGATATATTTGTTCAGGCTAATTGAGTCGCTATTTTCACCGGGAGTCAAAATAATATGAAATTATAAATGGAAAAGTTCTTAATAATTAGAAGTGCCTATTGGCAGATTTTGTTTCCTGAAATCACCTCTTTTCCAGGCTTCATAAAATTCTGCCCAAGCTAAAGGATTCAGGATATTCATGGGTTTCATCTGGCCATAATAAACCGCATCATGCCATTGCTGGCTTTGGTTGATGGCTTGTGCCTCACGGCCATCGCGGGGCAAGGTATAGGCTAAAGCACGCAGCATGAGAACATCTGTATTTTTACGTGCTATCTCATACTTATCGTCAGGAATGCGCCAATGTGAGAAAGCATAGTCAAACTGGCCTTTGCTGGGTAAAGGGCGGATGATGGTCTCGGGCAGGTAAAAAGTATCCTGAACCATCAGTTGAATCAATGAAAAGTACTGGCCTTTCAGGTCTTTGGATACAACAAATTCTTTTGAGCGGAAACCTATTTCTGTAAACTGCAGCGTATCGCCCTTATAACAGACAATGGAAAAAACACCCATATTACCTGATTCAACGCCTCTATTTTGGTTTTTTACCAGTATCGTAACATTAGGCACTGCCCGCAGGCTGTCGGCCGTCATGACCACGCCATTGATCTGTATAATGTTTTCATAAATGTGCTGTGCATTTATAGTGCCGGATATTAAGATACAGACCATGAAAACCGGAAAATATGTGCAGAACAGATACCTCATCAGTGCAAAGTTACACTCTTCAGTTTATTTTAAATGGTTAAAAAATGCAGAAAGAATAAATCAGGACAGATTGTACCTGTTGGCAGATTTATTTACGTAAAGAAAGCGTGGTTTAACGTATTTTTGCTGCTGTTTAAACACTTTAACAAAGGTTTATATGATAACAAAAGAAGCTGTGTTGGAAGCATTGAGCAATGTACAGGAGCCCGACCTGGGCAAAGACCTGGTAACATTGAATATGGTGAGCGATATACAAGTGGATGGAAAGAAGGTTTCATTTACTGTAATGCTTACCACACCTGCATGCCCCTTAAAGGAAATGATACATAATGCCTGTGTGAATGCCATTCGCCACCTGGTTGATAAAGATGCGATCGTGACAATACATATGGATGCAAAGGTTAGCAGCAATCGTAAGGATAATAAGTCGGTGCTGCCAAATGTAAAAAATATCATTATTGTAGCATCCGGAAAAGGCGGGGTTGGAAAATCTACAGTGGCTGTGAACCTGGCCCTTGGCCTGGCCCAGGAAGGTGCGGCAGTAGGCTTACTGGACGCGGACATTTATGGACCTTCTGTACCTATTATGCTGGGGCTGAGGGATGTGCGCCCCCAAATGGTGGATATAGATGGTAAGAACTTGATCGTGCCAATGGAAAAATATGGGATTAAGGCCATGTCCATAGGATTTCTGATAGATGAAAAACAGGCGGTTATATGGCGTGGTCCGCAGGCAAGTTCTGCTTTAAGACAATTTATTTCTGACGTTTACTGGCAGGATCTCGATTACCTGGTTATAGATATGCCGCCGGGAACGGGAGACGTGCATCTTACCATTGTACAAACAGTGCCGGTAACCGGGGCTGTGATAGTATCCACACCGCAGGCCGTTGCTTCAGCAGATGCACGCAAAGCCATTATGATGCTGAAACAGGCACAGATCAATGTACCTATACTTGGTGTGGTAGAAAATATGGCTTATTTCACCCCGGCAGAACTGCCTGAAAATAAGTACTATATTTTTGGTAAAGGCGGAGCAAAGCAAATGGCAGAACAATTTGAATTGCCATTCCTGGGCGAGATACCTATTGTGCAAAGTATACGCGAAGGTGGTGATACCGGTGTGCCCGCGGTACTTGGCGACGAACCTGTGTCTAAAAAAGCATTTATCGACCTTGCGAAACGTATAGCACAAAATATTGCAATCCGAAACTCCAACCTGGAGCCAACTAAGGTTGTGCAGATGATGGAGTAATTGCAGTGAACAACTGAGAGTGAATAGTTAAGAACACAGCGTGTGCAAAGAATAATGAACAGTCATCCGTATTATTGGGTGACTGTTTTTTGTTTACTGGCAATTGAACCTATGAGGCAGATCATTAATACCATTAATGCTCCGATAACATTGAGCCATAAAAAGGAAACGATATTCATTTTGTAGATGATGATAATGCAAAGCTCTGTGATGAGCGCTGCGGAGAATACAATGTTCCCGCCTGCTTTTTTTACATAAAAGGCTACCAGGAATATACCTAAAATAGTGCCGTAGAATAATGAGCCGAGAATATTCACTGCCTCTATGAGCGAACCTAATTGTGCTGCAAACATAGCTACACAAATGCAGAAGACACCCCACAACAGCGTATGCACTCTTCCCCAATACAGTTGTTCTTTTTCGCTTAATGAATCTTTTCTGCCAAGCAACTGAATATCCATAAGAGAGGAGGATGTAAGAGAATTCAATGCAGCTGAAATGGAACCCCATGATGCCAGGAATATCACGGCAAACAGAAGGCCGACCAAACCTTTTGGCAGCGTGTGTTTTACAAAATATAGGAAAATATAGTTAGTATCGTTGGCATCTGCACTATAGTTCTTATCGGTGATTTGTTTTGATACACTGTCTCTTAATATTTGTAATTGCCATTGGGTTTTCCTGAAGTTTTGGACTAATAAGGGGTCACTGTTGTTGCCTGAGCGGACAAGAGATAAAGCCTCCTGCTCATATTGGTGGTGCAATTGTGTATAGTTTGCTTCTATCATTCCGGCATTAGCAGGTTGTGCTGTTTTATACTTATCATAAGCGCCATCATTAAAATAGAGCGGGGCTGGATGAAAGCTGTAAAAGGCAAAGAGCAGGGCACCAATAAGAAGTATCAGGAACTGCATAGGTATTTTAACCAGGCCGTTCAGTAATAGGCCCATTTTGCTTTCGTGGTCGTCTTTGGCGCTGATGTAACGGCCTACCTGGCTCTGGTCGGTGCCGAAATAGGAGAGGGCCAGGAAGAAACCACCAATCAGGCCGCTCCAGATATTGTATTTGTCCTTCCAGTCAAAACCTGTAGTTATTACATTCAGTTTACCAGATTTGCCTGCAATAGACAAGGCATCTGTGATGCCAATTCCCGCCGGCAGATTTCGTATGACAAGAAAGCCTGCAAGGGCCATGGATGCGAGTATGATGAGGAGTTGTATCTTTTGGGTATGTGCAATTGCTTTGGCACCTCCGGTATAGGTATAGACCATTAATAAGCCTCCCATCACCACGTTTGTCAGGTAAATGTTCCAGCCCATTATGGAAGAAAGAATAATGGAGGGCGCATAAATACTAATGCCTGTAGAAAGCCCGCGTGATAAGAGAAAAAGCAGGGATGTGAGCATCCTTGTTTTGCGGTCGAAGCGGGTTTCTAAATACTCGTAGGCAGTGTACACATTCAGTTTGCGGAAGATGGGGATGAAGGTGATGCATATAACGATCATAGCCAGGGGCAGGCCGAAATAGTATTGCACAAATCGCATGCCGTCTGTATATGCCTGGCCCGGAGCGGAGAGAAAAGTGATGGCGCTGGCCTGTGTTGCCATAACCCCTGTAAGCACTATATACCAGGGCATTTTTTTGCCCGCCAGCAGATATGTATCAGAACCATGTTGTCCGCGGCTTTTGTATAAACCATAGGCAACAATGCTGACTAATGTAAATAGCAATACAAACCAATCGAGGGTACTCATGACCAGCGTTGTGTGAACCAGTAATAAAAAATGATCTGTAATATTAGTGCTAAAAGCACTAATAAATACCATTTAGGCCAATTAGTTTGTCTGCTAAGCTTCATGAATAGTGTACTGTAAAGATAAGGCTCAAAGCAATGCAATATATCTTTCCATTAAAGGAGTATATTTTTTGCCTGCATCTTTATAGTCGGGGAACATCAACAAAGGTGTGAATAGGATTTTTTTTAAAAACCATAGCCAGAACAAATATTGCTATATGGAGGCCCTGAAAACGTCAATGCAGAAACATAAAAA
>CAIYVS010000066.1 GCA_903929655.1 uncultured Bacteroidota bacterium
AAACTCGTTCCACAAATGGTTATCGATCTATCTCCCTTTTTGGAACAAAGCTAAAAGTACCTCACGTTGACCCATATCAACTGCAAAAATTGAAAAGCTGAAACCATTACTTAAACCTAAGAAATATGCGGATAGTGAAGGTTTATACCTACAGATAAATCCTAACGGCACAAAATGCTGGCGGTTAAAATATAGATTTCTCGGAAAAGAAAAGGTTTTGGCGGTAGGCACCTATCCTGAAATATCGCTGCTTGATGCCAGGAACAAAAGGTATGAAGCAAAAAAACTGATACGGGAAGGTAAAGACCCTAATCTTGAAAAAAAGGAAAAAGTAAGGATTGCTAAATATAATGCCAGTAACAAATTCTCTGCTGTTGCTCTTGAATGGTTTGATCTTAACAAAGACGGCTGGACTGAAAAATATTCAAAGAAGGTTTGGAGCAGGTTAGAAAATTATGCTTTTCCGATTATCGGTAACAAGCCGATAGGCGAAGTGAGTGGGCTCGAAATATTGGACGACATAATAAGAAAAATTGAAAAGAAAGGTAATACAGAGACCTCACATAAATTACTGCAAAACTGTTCGGCAATTTTCCGGCTGGCTTTCCTGACTAAACGAGTTCCTTATAATCCTCTTGCTGACTTAAGAGGTGTTTTAAAACCTCATAAAGTTGCCCCCTTCCCTACAATAAAAATCACTGAACTGCCGGAGTTCTTAAATAAGCTGGAAGTGTTTAATACTTCAAGGCTGAATAAACTTGCAATTAAAATGCTGCTACTCACTTTTGTGAGGCAGGGTGAATTGAGAAAAGCAAAATGGGAATATTTTGACTTTGATAAAAGGGTGTGGGCAATACCTGCTGAATTAATGAAGATGAGGCAGGAGCATATAATTCCGTTATCAAGTCAGGTTATTGCTTTATTAAATGAGATAAAGGCAATTTCTGGTGATAGTGAATATCTGTTCCCAACTAAGAATAAAATAAAGCATCCCTTTATGAATGAGAATGTCATTAACGATATTCTTCATAAAATGGGATATAGGGACAGGCTTGTTGCGCATGGTTTTCGTTCGCTTGCATCCACAACATTAAATGAGCTTGGTTATGCGGCTGATATTATAGAGAAGCAGTTGGCGCATGAGGAAAGAAATCAGGTTCGTAAGGCTTATAACAGGGCTGAATATCTGCCGCAACGTATCGAAATGATACAGGGGTGGGCGAATTATATTGATACAATCATGAGTAGCTGAAAAAATATTTTCGGCGGGTACTTCCCCTACAGGTTGCATTTATTGTATGTCGCTTCTGTTAACAAAACTATGAGGTAACTATGCAGTATAAATTTTTACGTCTTTCTGATGTCAAAGCGAGAACGGGAAAATCAAAAACTACAATTTATAATGACATTAAAAAGGGAACTTTCCCGAAACAGTTCCCGAATGGTGAGGGAAGTGTCGCATGGCTGGAAAGTGAAATAGTCAAATGGCAGGAAGAAAGAATAAATAGTCGTTAAAAAGGCTCGTCGGGCAGGAAGTCCTTAGGGGAGCATTTGAAGAGTTTTGCCATTGCGTTAACATGGTTCAGGTTATATTTTGCCCTGCCTTTCGGACTTTCTACTGCGGCTAAGAAACTCTGATCTATGTCTAGCTGATAGGCTATATCTCTTTGAGATAATCCCAATTCCTTTCGTTTTTCACGGATTTTATCAATAACGAATTGCTCAATCGGTGAAATCTCTACTATGTCCATACCCTGTTATTTATTAGGCATAGTACATCAGCTAAATATTCTTTTTGATTATACGGGTATAATCATTATTTTTATCGCCTAAATCTTACTAAATGAAAAAAATGATACTATTGGCGGCTTTGGCGAGCCTTCTGTGCATGAAATCATTTGCACAGCCTACACTTACGGCGGTGAATTCTAATCCTGTTGCTGGGGAAATGTTTGTTTATCATCATCTGGTTTTTGATAATTCGGTGTACTCGCAGTTGAGTGTTAGGGGTGCTGGTGTTACCTGGGATTTTTCGGGTGTTACGGAAACGGGGGCGGATACGGATCATGTGGTTTCATGTGGAAGCACGCCCAATTGCGGCTTGTTCTCTGGCAGTAATATTGCGCTCGTTAAATATTTTCAGCCGAATATATATGCCTATCTGAATGCCAACGCAAATAGCTTTACGGCAGTAGGGTCTTACATGGACACTAACAATATTCAGATATTCAGTGATGGATATGATTTCCTGCATTTTCCTTTTACCTATCTGGATTATTTTTCGGATAGTTTTTCTTATACGGTTCAGGGTGTGAGTTCCAGCATAGGATTTCATGTTGATACAGCGGAATCATATGGTACGCTTATTTTGCCAAGCGGAACATTTAATAATGTTCTGAGGATACGCAGTGATAGGGTTCAAACGGACAGCGATTTTACAACGCATAATACTGCTATTTCAGGCAATGAGAATTATTACTGGTATGCGCCGAATTATCATTGTTTCCTTTTTCACTATCAAACATATGGTGGGAATTCAAGTGCTGCTTACACTACGATATCTGCGGCAACGGGGGTTAATGAGGTAACTAAAACCGAGCAATTGCAAGTGTTCCCGAATCCAAACAATGGAGCTTTCACGATAGAGTTTCCGGCTGGAAATAATGAGCAAGCAATAATAAGTGTTACAAACGCTATCGGGCAAAAGGTGAAGCAATTAACCACTAACACAGATAAGCCTCTTGAAGTATCACTTAATGAACCAGCAGGGTTGTATTTCCTGATAGTAAAAACGTCTCTGGCTTCTTATTCTTCTAAAATCATTCTGAATAGATAAAACATACAAGATGAAAAAATGGATTGTTATTTCTGCGTTGCTGATATGCGCTGCCTCTCCTGCAATCTCGCAGGTACTTAGTGCCGATGAAATGTTGGAGAAATTGAATTGTACGGATTTCCAGTGTTTCAATGGGTTCATTGTTTCCAAAGGGTTTACTTATAACTCATCCCAAAAAGATAAAATGTGGTCTTGGTATCTGTTTGAGACAGATAATTTTGTTAATCAGGCAACCGAAACAACACGCACAAAAAACATTGCGGGAATTGGGTTTGTGGATTCATCATCCACCTTTGTAAGTTTTGCAACTGCAAACAAAGCATATTATCTGGAACTGCTGAAACAGTTCAAAGCGAAAGGTTTTGTTTATGAAAAAGCGGATAATAGTAACGGCGTGGTTGAGCAATATAAATCCCAAACAGACCCCAATATTTCATTAGTGATTTCATACAACAGAAGAACGCAACACAAGGATAGCTGGACAGAATATGATTTCAAGCTGACCAAAGAAAGATAATTTTCATGGTGATAGCAACTGTAGTTTTTAATAAGCCCATTTGCAGCTATTTGCGAGCATAGAGTTTATTATTAACAAGAGCTTACGCATACAGGCCGTTATGGCAAGCTTAACAGGCTTTCCAGCGGCCTTTAATTTTTGGTAGTGAGCATTAATAACCCTATTACATTTAATAGCTGATACGGTTGCCATATAGAGGATATTACGGAAGGATTTTCTGCCGCCCTTTATCATTCTGCTGCCGAATTTTTTGCCTGAATCATTATTGAACGGCGCAACACCTGCAAGGGCTGCTATCTGCTGTCGGTTTACTTTACCAAGTTCAGGCATTTCGGCTAATATGGCTGTTGCGAGAACTTTCCCGGCACCAGGTATCGAGGTGATGATCTCATATTTTTCTTTCAGTTCCGGGGATTGTACATAAACATCATCTATCAGCTTTTCAAGTTCCTGTAGTTGTTTTCCAAGATATTTGATAGTATCTGCTATCATTTTCTTAATCGGGCTTTCCAGCGTTGTATGCTGCTCGTTCTTTTGAATCTTAATCAGCTTCATAAGATTATTACGCCTTTTGAACAGTGATTTTAAATGGTCAAGGTTTTCTGCTTTTATCTCGCTGATTCTCGGAGCTGATACTTTTACGAAATCAACTATAACTTTGCTGTCAATTTTATCGGTCTTTGCAAGATGACCCTGCGACTTGGCGAAATCCCTGACCTTCTTTGCATTCAGCAACGCAACCTTTATCCCTTTGCCTTGAAGGATAAGCATTAACTTCTTGCTATACACTCCTGTGGATTCCATTGCGACCACAAAATTTTTGCCCGCAAAATCAGCCGCCAGAACATCCACCCATGGGTGGATGTTCTGCATTGTTACTCTCTCATGTTTAGCAATATCATCACGGTAAACATCAATGAAATCTTTTGATACATCAACACCAACCCAAATTAATTGATTATTCTTCTCAACTGGCATATCCTTCTCCTATAAGTTTAAGCTCATCCTTACATCCGAACTCTGCTGACACAGGTTCAATCAACTGTCCGAGCTTGGCTTTGATAAAGGGATAGGGGCAATGCTATCACTCAAGCTATAACGCTTTAAGGTTTATCCGGCCTCCTATCCCACATCTGATATAATAACCGATTCTGATTATGTAAGGTTTATAGGAGCCGACCTGTTCTCAGGCTGGCTTTTTTATTTTACACGAATACTTCTATAAAAGAGGTGGGACATGTGATTAGCGCATTATTAACTCTAATAAAAGTCTTTATCGCTTTCCTTTTAATATTTTTTCCTTCGCCCCCAAAAGAAAATACCTGAAATAAACAGCAAAATAAGTACGATTATACTGGTGTTGCTTTCGCTTTTCTTTTTCTCAGCATAACTTTTTTCAAGCTCTGGGTTATAAATCCAATATATTTTGGGAGTCGCACTAAGCAGAAATGCTTTCATAAGCTCCCTATCAAGTGATTGGGCCGATAAGTCTATCTCAATACATGGAATATTTAGCTGTCTTACTTTCTTATGTTTATCATTGTCTATAAAACTAGTTTTAGCAAATTCGATAATCAGTTTTCCATTTTCATCAAAACCAAGAGCATCTGCCCTTATCTTAGTACCTAGCTGGTTGGATATTTCCTTTTCTATTTGCACTTCATCAAATTGCACGTGTAATCCTTTCTTAAAGAATGAAGCAGCGTTTCCTGAATTGTAATCATGGTGGAAATCCGGCGTGCGGATTTGTTTATATTCAAGCAATAATTCCTTTGCCATTATGTGCAGGGCTGATTCATAAGCACCAACACAAACAGCATTAGGTCTATGGGCAAAATGAAGCACATTTGTGTTTTCAGGATTGTTCCTTGCGTTTAAGGGCTCTTTGCATTTAGGGCAAATACAATTGCAATCATAACCATTTTTAACTGTGGAAATATGAACAAGTTTTCCATTCAAAAGGGCATGTGTCAAAAAAGGTT
>CAIYVS010000067.1 GCA_903929655.1 uncultured Bacteroidota bacterium
ACCACACCGTGCGTCTGTGGAACTACGAAACGCTCAAGTGCGAAGTCGCGCACAATTTCCGCACCGACGACCTCTTCTCCGTCGCCATCCACCCGGCGGGCTTCCGCGTCCTCGTGGGCTTCAAGGTACCGTTGGTCCGCCTGGAAATGCGTCTGAATGAGGACAGTGCCTCACACTGCCACCTGCCCCCTCCCGCCTCCCACCTGCCACCTCCCTCCCCTCGCAGGAGCTGGCGTCGCGGGCCAAGCAGCTGGCGGCGGCCGGCGCAGCCCTGCAAGCCCGCAAAGAGGAGGTGCGCCGTGCGGGGGGGCGTGTGGGGTCTTGTTGCCATGTTGTGATCTGGTTAATCGCGGCATTGTTTTTTTGGCTTACCTGGTTGAGCAGGTCGCTGATGGATTGTATATTTTGTGTAGCAAGATCATTAAAGGGCTTAAATATCCAGAAGCGGTTTTTTGAAATGGAGATATTGCCTGAAGCATCAGTATTGCTCGTAGGGTTGAATATATAATGGTACCATTTTTGCGCTTCTTCAAACTGCTGGTTGTCGCTGAGCCTCTTGGCAATCATCATTGGCAAGTGGAAAAATATCTCCCAGTTGTAAATTGAATAAGCGCCCCCGTAATCGAAATCAACAGTATTGGTAGGTAAGGGCATTTGGGTATATACCATGCTCGTAGGGGCATAAGTTGTGCTGAAATGCATTTGGTCCTGGACAGTTTGTATGCCAAGATTTAACAGGGCGTCTATACCATTTTTATTCAGCGCATTTATAAAATTGTTTACCTGGGGATGATAAAAGGTTTGGAAATAATAATAAGGGATTTCACTGGGGATAGTAAGCATTGCTGTAGAATCGGCCAAGACACTTTTTGTAGGAGAATTATTGACGCCTTCAGGGAGACTATAAATTTTATAGCTTGTATAGCTCGCTGCCGCAACGCTGAGGGTTTCCTGGAGGGGAACATATTTCTTACGGACAAAAAAGGTATTCAAATCATCTGCAAAGAAAAATTGGTTTTCCAGTGGATTATCCGTGAAATTGGATTTGGCTGTGAGCTTAAAATACCCATTAGGTGTTTGCCCCAAAATAGCGCTTGAATTGGCCCGTTGTCTGATAGTGATACCTTCTGTAAATGTATTAGTAACATATTCATACCAGTAAGCTTTTTGGTCAGTCCAGGCGTTTGTAGTAAGATTATACCAATCCACCTGTAAGGGCAAGCCTTTTTGAAACGGATTGGAGGCGCCGCATTCAATAAACTTGTTGTTTTGGAATGCCGTATTGGCCGGGGCGGGTATATTCCACTTATATGAGCCTTGACGAACCACCGATGGCTCGGTATAAGGATCGGTAAACCTGAAGCTATGCAGATATTGAGCATGTTCGGTTGTGTCGAAAGGGTTGATGGAAAAGAAAAGCATTACATATAAATTTCCGGTATCCCCCGATATGAAATTGTTACTGCTTCCGGGTATGAATGGATACAAATGAATGCGAGACTCTGCCAATTTGGGCACAGTAAGCTCAAAATCATTAGATATACGATTTAAAAAATCTCCGTTACCCCAAGTTACTGAAGTGTCTATGTTACCTGAAAACATGTGAGCTGTATCCGGATATGGGAAGCTCTCAAGATAGGGGTTCAATTTTAGCAACATTTTATCTTTGCCTGATTTCTGTTTCAGCCATTTACCGTTCTTGTACTCACTCCAGTTGACAGTTACCTCCAATTGGTGATAGTAAACACTTGGGGGATTACTAGAATCATCATTAGTATTCGTCCCTTCAATAATTACCTCATTTTGGCTATTATGAAACCACTCGGCCCAATGAAGGGTTTCAGCACTCCAAATCGAATGCACCGTGTCCTTACTCATCTTAACTCTTTTTTCCCTGAAAGTCAACCAGTATAAATGGAGCTTATTATCCCATATTACAGGCATAACATGATCGCTGGCAATGTTAAGATTGATTTCTTCCCATGGTGACCATAGATCTGCAACCAACCTTCTGTAATAATAGTGATGGGGGCCTGAATGAGATCTTGAAAAGACATGGGAGACTACCTGACCGGTTATCGGGTCAGTTTCATCGCATATACCTACGGGTTCCATACAAGCCACGTCCTGCACTTTTACCAGATAGTTACGGAAAGCTTCCTGTACAGTATCATCGTTTACTTCCTGTTGTTGTAATTCCGCTTCCAGTTCCGTAAAAAAGGAAGATTTATCATCTCTTAATTCGGGTTCCAACCAATTTTCCGGATAAAGGAATACCTGCCGGTTAGCGCCCCAAATACTATACCACTGACGCCACTGCCTCCATTGGTCAATGAAGTTAAGGCTAACGCTTATTAAATTAGCAGTATTGCCACTTTCATACTCTATATTCATCAGCACCCTGTCTATATACAGCTGCACACTGCTCACTGCCTGGCTGAGCCTTGAGGTGAGCATTATGGGTTCCATTTGCGTATCGAACAGGAAATAAGCATAAAGATCGTTGACAGTCTGCCACCTATATAAATTACCGGTACGTGGATTAGCCAGCACATAAGCTACCAAGGCGTTGCGCTGTTTTTTACGAATTGTATCGCGTAGTGGTTTTGCAATATTGTTCCAATCGGCATCACTTTGTTTACCCTTAGCGGCTATTAATATTTTATGAGAGTCGCCAATACCCGGGGTTTTTAGTAAGATTGTGCGTGTTGAAAGAGGATTTAAGCCGGATTGCTGACACCATGTTATAATATCTACAATGCGTAAAATGGAGGATATTTTGTCATAATCATTCGGTGCAAAGTCAGAATAGTTAGCTTGTGTATTTGTTGCCGGATCAAAATTGCTGGAGAATACTACATTCAATAAGCCTTTAGGAGCCCAGATCGTTGATGATTGTGAAGAATCAACGTCAGTCCCTATCAAATCTCCCAACATCGTGCCCCATGACACTTGATTTACAATATTGCTCCAATTTTCAAGACATGTTTTCAAATCTGCAAAATAAGTGGGGTCAGAGGTTGTAAGCGGTGGATTAACTGATGTTGATGGCAATTCTGTTGGGATGATCGTATAAGCGGCATCTATCAGTTTGCCGAGACCATCTTCTGCCAGGGATAATGTATTGCGTACCATTAACCAACGGCTTAATCTTAATATACTATTAAATAAAGGTAAAGGATCGGTATTTACAACTGGTAAGGTATTAGTGTCAACACTTACAGGTAATGATATAAAATTAAAAATAGATTTCCCAGTACCAATGCCTGTTACAGTGGGATTTGCAAGAAAATAAATAAATTCCTGGTTCCTGATACGAAGCTGATTTGTTATGTATGTGATCTTAAATACCAGCCTGTATTTTGCATACAGATCGGACAACAGAAAGCCAGGAAGCGTGGTACCTGTATATGGTCCGCTTGTTATTGTATATGGGTTGCCTGTTAAAGGTGTTGGGTAAAGCGTATCAAGGTAAGTAATTGTAGCCTCAGAAACGTCGTAGACAGAGGAAACAAATATCCCATTAATAAATTCAGTAACAATGTCCGTACCGGAATATAAACCAGAAGGATTTAACAAGTTTTCTACCCATTGAGATGCTATTGAGAATTCTTTACTGAAATGCTGGTAAACAATATTTGCCAGTTGGGCACGCAGTGTGTGAGTGAGGCTATCGTCGTTTGCAGGGTAGGAAGGGAATTTCTGTAATTCTGCTCTTAAATTTTCCAGGAAGAGCTCAATATTTGCCGGGTTGGGCGCTAGAGCATTATTTGTATCAACATTTCTTACCAGGTAGTTCAGTTCGTCTATGCTAAAGCCGGAAGCCATAACTGCATCTGCATAATCAAGCAGGCTTCCCAAGAAGGTCAGGAAGTCTGAAAGAGCATATGCAGGAGCTGGCGGATTAGCTGCGATAGGTGGGTTTGAAGTGAATACAGGTATTTCCGACAAAAGCAACAACTTAATGAGGTCCTGGGCTTTATAACCATACGCTCTTGCAATTTGTGTAAAAACATATATACGGCTTAAACCTGTTAGGGTTAATGGAGTAGAATTGATATCGAATGAAGGGTATAAGAATTGCAATATGGCCAGAACTTCATCTTCTCCAGCACGGCAAAAACCTGCTATCTGGGCTGTGTATCCGTTATAAGTTGATGGCAGGTGCAGAAGATCACTGAATGGATTGTTTGTAGAATCGTTGACAACGTGCTTGTTGTTAAACACATTATCATATACAGATGGCAAAGCGCTAAGTGAATCACTATTATAATCGGTGTATTCAACGGCGTCTAAACTGCTCCACCAGGCGGCCAGTGTTTCAGGAGCTATTTTTAACCTGTCGGCAGAAAGCATAGCGCGTCCCAGCAGTTGGTACTCTGTTTGCGAAAGTGTGGTAATGCCTAGTGAACGGAAAAGAACGTCCCATTGGTATATGCTTAACTTGCCTGTGCGATATAAACGGATAAAACGGTAAAGCAACCCAAAGAAACCAGATGCAGTTGCACTGCCCGCAAACGACAGCTCCAACAGGTTCAACTGACATGTAGTAGTTGGTGCGCCGCTTACAGGCACAATAGTGATGTTATTGCTAGGGTTTAGAAAACTTGTATTCAGGAACGCAAGTAATTCACTATAAGATATGGCGGTTAGTTTCAGCAAAACATCTATGCGGCTCGAAAGCAAGGTTAACCAATTGCCTTTCAAGATGGAGCCACTGTTTTGCGGGTCCTGCACACCATTTTGGTTACTCTGCGAATTATCTGCATGGTTCAGGCCATAGTATAACCATTGGTTGCTGCTATGTGCATCACCCGCCGTAATAATATCGGCAGCCGGTAAAGAAAGCCCTAACCATTCGCTGAAAATACCATAATTGGATATTATGTCTGTGCCGGATCCGGGTATCGAATAGTCATTTTTTTTAGAGGGCGGCAGGAACATACGCATTAATTCGTACCTGCTCTTACCCAAGTATTTCAAATAACTGCGTGTTTCTTCAATAGGCAGGCTGAAAGGCAGGTTGTGCGGGAAATATGCATTATTTAAAACGCCGCTACCACTATTGGTAGAAGGTACGTCTTCGTAAACAATGTAGTGACCAGTATAGTCCAGGTAGTTGCCACTGCTGTCCCTGTAAACATGCTCGGGGTAAGCAGCTAATTCATCACTATTGCCGCTTGTTTGAAATGAGGAAGGAATAGGTGAAACAGTTCCGGAGGGGAGGCTATTAATGATAAAAAGTTCCAACAGTTCGTTTACTATATCTATATATGGAACCGCCGTATTGGTATTCTTACATACAAGGTCTATATTCATGATATCAGGCCTCCTGCGTACCAATTCATTATAAGCGGCTGTAAAATGGTTGCTTTCCAAAGTATGGCTGGCCTGCTTGCTCATAAAATTGAGGATATCCGTAAGATAGGCAGAGGGGCTATATAAGGACGTACATTGGTCACAGCAGCAATAATCCAGGTTGCCAAACATAGTGGCCAGATTAGGCTCTGCGGATGCTGCTACCGAATCGATAACACCGCTGAAATTTAACATCGTCCCGTTTTGGGGTATGCGCAAATCCTGGCGGGCATTTACCAAAGTATGCAAAGCGTACAGATTGGTTACAGCCGCTGTTGTATATACTGCACTGGCTTGTGCAGGCGTGAAATAGCTGCTATAGGTATTTGCAAATACGTCTTGCCCTATTTGCGTAATAGCTAATGCAGAATCATGCCCGTTAGCAATCATGGCCCCCACCGCATCGGGACTGCCACCTGTCAGTCTCCCAACCCGTTGGAACGGAGCCAGGTTAGTTTGCAATTGGCTTACGTTGCTAATGCCTGTAAGGTTACAATTGGTTGAATTAATATCATGAATACTACTGCTTCTCAGGTCGAACTCAGGATTATTTCCAAGAAAAGTAACTACCTGGCTACGTTGCGTAGCATCCGGTATCAGTTGGCTACCACCAGACTGCTGAAGTTGGTAGGATATATTGGCGAGGGGATATAATTGTTTCATAATGCCGCTTAATACTGTACCGTATTGCTGCTGTACCGCCGTGTTATTAGGGTCTGTGGAGCCCCCACGTAAACCTGCAGGTACACAAAGAGCGTTATTGGCCGTACAAACAGACGCGATAGCGGAATTCCATTGAGAAGCTGTCCATGATGCAAGTTGGCTTATGTGGTTGGAACCAAGTGTACTGATGAGGTGACTCATCATTTGAGGTTGAAACCCTGTTACTGCTGCCAGTTGGATGCCTGTTTTAGCTTTTTGTGTCATAGTGCTGCCATAAGCTGTGGTATAGGCAGTCCATAAGTCATTGATGTTATTGTATTGTTGTGCGTTATGCACGTTGAGAAAATTAGTGACATCGGTATCAGAATTAAATACGGCATTCAAAACATCATGCATAGCATATGTTTCACCTGTTACACTGATACCTTTGGTTGCATTTACCTGGTAAGTGGATGCATTGCTTAAAAAGGTGCTGATGCCTGAAGACAATGATGATGAAATAATATTGTTGCTGATGGTGGTTTCGATAGCTGTATTCATCTGGGCAGTACTCATATTCATAAACGGATGGCGCCCTTGTGGACTATTATGAATAAGGGCATAAAAATAGTCCGTCTGCAAACTGGTACTGTCAGCATACTGTTGTGCTTTCACGGCTTTCTGAACGGCCAATGGGTCCTTGCCGGTAGCATTTGCTACATATTGAAGCTCATTAGTATTAGTACTGTCGTTAATTGACAGAGAAGACACTGAAGCTGTACCAATAATTGTTTGTATAGCAGTAAGTGTGTTATTGAAATGCGATGCAGTAGAATAGCTCCCAGGTATTACCAAGTCCACTTCCATTACATCCAGCCATTGTACCAGATCATTTGATGCAACGAGTAAAGTATTGCCGGAATCTACCACTTCTACCCTCAAGCTCCTGTTAGCTATAACGGCAGTATTGCTAATATCATTTTTATCTATTATAATGCTATAATTTCCATTAACATTCGTAATACCCGAAGCGAGTAAAGCCTTGTAACGGAAGCCAAGCTCATATATATTTACAGTAACCCCTTGCACTGCAATATTTTTATTTGTCACATTCCCGTTGACTTGTATAACAGATGAAGGACCCGATAGCGCTGCCTGATCGTACAAACTTTGGTCTAACTGTAGAATAATATATTGATTATCGCAGTTATTTATACTCTGAACAATATTAAGATTGGTATAAGCTATATTTTGAGTAAGTAACTGAATATTATTCCTATAAACTTTATATTCCGGCGTCAGAGACCCGCCCCAAATCAAGGAGGCAATATATGCATTGGTTATATTCACAGAAAAAGCGCCATTGCTATCCACATATGCACTTCCAAGCATCCCGTAAGTACCAACCGAATCTACAATAGCTACTTTTAGATCTGTGAGGGGGGCATTAGTTTGAAGAGAAAAGACATTCCCTGTTAATAGCAATTGTGTTGCTTGTCCTGCGGCTAAAGCATTGTTCACATCCGTTTGGTTAACATAAAGGGAAATTGGAGTAGTTCCCGAGGCCATTGCTGTAGCCACTGATATATCAGTGCTGGACAATTGCACTCCATTTAGCGATACTACAAATGTGAGGCTGAATGCATTACTACCCCCTTCCTGATATAATATGCCGTAAGCATCAAAGATATTGATGCCAAAACCGCCTAAAAAACCTGAATATCCACATGCAACCCATGACAAGTCAGCTGGTGTGCCCCCACCTGAAGCATAGATATCTATACGGGCATTAGACAAAAATGTAGATGTTGTGCCAATCCAGACATTACCAGTTATTATTTTTTGATATTGGCTTCCGCCGGTCATGAAAGCATCATATACCCCTTTGCTAATGTAAAGAGTGGCAGGATGCTCAAATCCCGGAACCGTTGTTGCTCCTATTGTTATATTTCCGCTATGGGCTAAGCCATTGAAATATATTTGATAGGTGGGTTGATCATACGGATGAGCGAGTGGTGGGGTTTCTGCCCACCAGGTTAGCACATCGCTTGAGTTTGCATTTATTATAAAATTACCCGATGCATCAGTGATCCCGGTAGTAATGATGGGATCGTCATCAGTTTCAATTATAAAAGGAATATGAGGAGCCGGTAATCC
>CAIYVS010000068.1 GCA_903929655.1 uncultured Bacteroidota bacterium
CAAAGAAAACAGTTACATCATTTTATTGTTGGAGCACAGGGCATACTTATTAAACAACAAATTGAGCAAAACAAGGAGGATAGAAGACAACTAAACGAAAGAATGACCGAGAACAAAAACCAATTAATCACCAACGTGGGTAATGGGCTAAATGAAACAGGTCTAAGAGCTTTTTACTCACTTATTGCACACGACGCTGAAGATATTGATAATAAAATTGCAGTAGCAGAAACTCATTTTGAAAACGCGAAACAGCATAGAATTATTCAATCTTTACAATTACTACAAAATATAAATCTTGTTAGTTTGGATATTGATTTCGAACAAATAAAAAGTGATATTCAAACAGCAGTTGACACAATTAAGGACAATACTTTGTCAGAGCTATTTAAGAGCCACTGCGAAGACTTGAGATCTAGTGGAATTAGCCAACCGGAAAATTGGGCAAAAGTGGGTTATACCTATTTCCAAAATAATGTTTCTCATCAGCATGCAACAAACTGCCCGTTTTGTACTCAGCCGATTTCCAATACGTTAGATATAATAAAGGCATATACGCAACAGTTTAACGATACCTTCAACGCTTACTTAGAAAGACTACGTATTCACTTAGAGAAGCTAACAAGTCTAAATATTGACACATTACTACAGACACAATTAGCAATTATCAATTCTAACGAAGAACGTGCAGAACTTTGGAGACCACTTTTAGGTGAAGGTAATGTAGTAGTATCTAACACAGTTACTCCTAATATCGATATTATTAAAGAGGAAGTTAACAACACTATAAGCATACTAAGAACTAAATTACAAAACCCAACTGTTTCTATAGAGGTTGCATCTTTGCAAGCTATCGCCGCGCATATTATCAATATTAATTCTCTAATTGAAACCTACAATGAAAATATTAACTCAATAAACAGAAACGCACAAAATTTCAAGGCAGGCATCCAACTCGAGCAAAATGCAGAATTAGAATTGCAGAAACTAAAACGCATCAAAGCAAGATTTGAAGCAGCCAATGTTGCCCTTGTAACTCAAATTTCGGCAGATAAACAGCGTCTAACTACTTTAGAAAGTACCTATAGTACTTTAGTCGCGCAAGAAGAAGCAGATGCACAAAGCTTTTTGACTCAATATGCTGCAAGAATTAATCATTATCTAAGTAATATATTTCACACTCCCTTTACGATTCAGACAATGGCGCATGTGCGCCCAGTAGGTAGAGCTATAGAAAGTAGAGTTGGCTATGAGCTTACGATAGACGGACATATTATTCAGTTTGATACGTTTCAACCTAACAGTGTAAAAGAATGTTTTAGCGATGGTGATAGAAATACCGTTGCTCTTGCTTTTTTCTTGGCGAAATTAGATATTGACCCTAACCGCAGGGATAAAATTGTTATTTTTGATGACCCACTATCAAGCCATGACACACATAGAAGGGGATATACGGTAGAAATAATAAAGTCTCTCGTGGGAACTGTAAAGCAGGTCATTGTATTAAGCCATAACGAGTTTTTCTTGCATGATATATATTCAAGATGCACATCGGAAAAGAAATCATTAGCCTTAACAGTTAATGCAACACAAAATTCATCGTCTATTTCACCAGTAGACTTAAATGACATGGTTGATACTTCTTATTTTAGAAATGTAAGAGTGCTTGAACGTTTTTTAACCTCAGGCAACATTGCCGATAAAGATTATGTTCGTGGATTAATAAGAGTTGTTATCGAAGCAAAGTTAAAATTCAACTTTTATCGAGCATTAAATACCTTACCCGAAGCAAGTAGGACTTTTGGAAGAATAATAACTACATTGGAAACTATATCAGTTGTTTTTAGAGATGCCGCAAATACACAAAGTACTTATGCTAAACTCAAAGAATTAAATGGGATGTCGTGGGTACCTCATCATGGAGACCCAGAACCTGAAATGGTAACACAAGGGTATAATAGTGCTTCAATGCCAATTAGTGAGTTACAGAACTATGTTATAGATACTTTGGATTTAATTCAAAATAAGATTTAACAGCAAATGCTAAATTTACCGTGACCTTAGGGAAAGGTCTGTAACCAAGGTTACGAGCCTTCAATGATTATAAACTTTTCCTAAAATAAAATGATTACTTAAAAAAATCATTTTCAATCCAATCAACAGCCATTTCAAATCTCTTGACATACTGATTAAGTTTATGCTCAATTTCCTCCAAACTTTGCCCGAAAGGTGCGGAAGGGGTATATACCGTTGCTTCCTGTTCAAGCCTACAAAAGTAATTAATATCCCAACTATACCGGGCGTTGGCACCTAAAAGGATTTCATATATTCTCCCTTTTATTTTAGGCTCTACATTATCAAATACGTAGTGTATCTCTTTTATAAGCTCGTATTTCTCAATCATTGGATTATTAATGCTCACGCATCAGTTCAA
>CAIYVS010000069.1 GCA_903929655.1 uncultured Bacteroidota bacterium
TATATTACAAACATCATTTTCAACCTTTTAAAACGTCAATCTATGAAAAAATCAGTACTCCTCTTTTGCCTGCTTGGTATTATTTCCATTACTGCAAAAGCCTCACATTTAATGGGTGGCGATATTACTTTATATAACGATTCGGGGACCAATTATACACTTACACTCCAGCTTTACAGGGATATAAATGGCATTCCACTGGCTACATATGCAATAGTAGATGTATTTACGTATGATGCAATATCCGGCCAATATTTGCATGATTCTACAATAAATATATCTGAGAATACAGCTTTAAGCACTTCTTTATTGCCATTTTTTCCCTATAATGTAGAAGTAGGTGTTTATACTTATTCTTTGGCTTTAACACCAGGTAAATACCAGTTTGTTTACAACACTTCGGCTCGTAACGCGGCAATATTAAATGCCACCACCCCCGCATCAGAAAGCCTGGTTTTATACACCAACCTGGAGGTTTTTAGCAGTGCTGCCAATAGTACGCCTAAATGTATATTAATGCCCGTAGCCTATTTCCCGATTAATGTATCAGGGAACTACAATCCTTTACCTTACGATGTAGACGGTGATTCTTTAACCTGGTCCTTGAATACGCCAATAGGAACTTCTTCTTTTACTTCTACTACTTCCTCCACATTTACCAGTGTTGTGGGTTTTACTACACCGCCTGCGGCATCAACTGGGCCTTTTACTATGAACTCTGTAACAGGAGAAATAACATGGACGCCAAACACTATGGGCAACTTTATCCAGTCATTCGAAATTGATGAATACAGGGGAGGCATACAAATAGGAACGATCATTCGTGATATGCAATATGTTATTGTAAATGCAGGCACTGCAGATTCTCTTTCAATGACTGCAGATTCCTCTTGCATGTTCGATGTGGCTCATAAGTACAATTATACTTATTATACACCGGGGCAACCATTTTCATTTAAAGTAAGTGGCATCAGTGCGGCAGGTAATAACCTTACCATGTCTGCCTTTGGCGGTATGTTTGATATGGTTGTTCCAGCTACCTTTACAAGCAGCGGCACTGGTAGCAACATATCAGGTACCCTTCACTGGACACCGGATATTAATTTCACTAAAGATATTATCGTTGTTTTCAGGCTGCGTGAAACGCAATTTACAAAAGACTATACCTTACTCTTGCGTAAAAATCCAAACGCAAACGGTGTTAACAACATACCTGAACAGCAATGCATGGTTCAGGTTTATCCTAACCCGGTTCATAATAGTTTAAATGTTTCAATAGACCTTGCTAAAAATCTGAACGGAGACATCAGTTTATATTCCATATTAGGAGAAAAAGTTGCTACAATTTATAGTGGCAAACTTGAAAAAGGCAGCCATAACCTGAATAAGAATATTGATGTAGCCGCAGGAATGTACTACCTGGTAGTAAGGGATAATGGCATTGTGATTAATACAAAGCATATTGTAGTACAATAGAGTATTTAAAAATCACTTTTTAAGAGGTCCTTTTATGGGCCTCTTTTTTTTGACTAATTTAGCAGTATGTACCTTTCAAAACATTTTACGGAGCGGCTTTTAATTAGGCCTATTGAAGAAACTGATATAGAGATGTGGGAGCTTTTCCTGGCAGATAAAGAATTTCATAAATTTTTTGCTTTTGACCCTGCACTTTCTTTGCGTGAATTGTCCAAACAATGGATAGACAGGCAAATGAACCGTTACAAAGAAAATACTTATGGACTACTGGCATTAACAGATAAAGAAACCGGGGCCTTTGTAGGACAGGCAGGACTTATCATGCAAGACGTGGAGAATACAAAAATGCTGGAAATTGGGTATCATTTGTTGCCCCAATATCGCGGGAAAGGCCTCGCAACAGAAGCGGCCATTTACTTTAAGGAATATGCTTTTAATAACAAACTAAGCAATAGCATCGTGTCAATGATACATGTAGACAACATACGCTCACAAGGGGTTGCTGAGAAAAATGGAATGTATCGCGACAGGTTCCTCGAATATCGTGGGCTGCCTATTTATATTTACAAAATTGATACAAAAGAGTAAACTCTGAATAAATGCTTAGTAAAGCGAAGCCATTGTTTGTCATCATCTGACCAACAACAAATTTAACGGCAACACCAGCCTGTCAACATTTCAACCAATCAACTTAATCAACCCATCTTTCACCCCTTCCCATTCATCATCTGTAATACTAAACATCGCTGTGTTGCGAAAATTACCGTCCGATTTGATTCTTTCTTTTCTGTGAACCCCCTCAAATTTCCCGCCGATTTTCTGTATAGCGCCTCGGCTGCGTAAATTATTCTCATCCGTTACCAATTGCACCCGCACAGTTTTTAATACCTCAAAACAATAAGTAAGGAGAAGTAGTTTACATTCTGTATTATAACCGCTGCCCCAATATGCAGGGTCATACCAGGTCCAGCCGATCTCTACTTTTCTGTGTTGGGGAAATATATTGTGAAGGCTTGTGGAGCCTATTATTTTGTTTTGCAGTTTATCTACTACAGTAAAAGTATATTTTTCGCCGCTTGCCCGTTTCAGAATATTGGTTTTTAATTCCAGCATCATCGTTTCGGGCACTGAGCAGTCGATAGACACATGTTTCCATATTTCTTTTTGCCGGGCTACCTCCACCATTTCATTGAAATGGCTATTGTCCAACGGAATTAATTTTACTTTTTTCCCTTCCAGAACTATGGGGTGTTGTATCCAATTCATAAAAAAACGCCCGGTAAAATTTACCGGGCGCTAAGATATATCAATGGCAGTTAAAAGAAACTTATTATTGTTTCAGCACTTTTATAGTACTAAAACCATGTGTGCTATTATCTGTAAGTGCTACCATATAAATGCCGGGGCAAAGCCAATTGTCTATATTAAGACTTACACTGTTTCCTGAGGGTTTAAATGAATTGGAATAAACCTTTTGTCCGTTCATATTGAACACCGAAACAGAATAAGGATCACCCTGCTCAAATTTGCTGTTCAGGATTAAGCCATTACTGGCAAAACAAGCACTAAACTCAGTTTTTTCATTGTTTACATTCTTTACGCTCACAAGCGGCGTTTGCGACAGCAGGAAATAAGCACTTATCGAGTTGCCGGAGGAAAAGGTATCATAAATGATTTTGCATAGAGGCTCGCTGTGGTTATCATCATACCATGTATAAGTATTCCTCGTAGAAAGATGAGCACCGGAGCCATCATGAGAGGTATCGATCTCTGTAATATGTATACGCAATACATTGTTATAAGAAGCGCTGCCAGGTAAATTTAAAATTCCATACCCATCGGCATTAACTGTGTAATATCCATTTACCGTAACAGTAGGCGAACTGCTTACATAAGTATAATTAAACGTATCGGTATAAGTATCTGTATAATGAATAGGCTGTTTGGCTGTTAATAAACCTGTCACAGGCCCCGTGTAATAATAATAATCTGTAGTATTAAGCACTACATAAAGTAAATTAGTAGTCCCGCTGCTCTGGTTCACATAAAAATTGCCACCAAAATTGCTGGTGCTGGTAAAACTGTCTATCCTGGTAGCCGTAGGCGCCGTCGATCCGTAATTAGCAATAGTACTTGCATAAAAAGTATCATTTGCTGTTCCCAGGTGTGTTAAAGCCGTCTCATTCCAGGTAACGCCTGGGCCCGATGATCCCGGAGAGATACCTGTAGTGCTGCATTGAACAAATTTAGCCACCATGCCCATAGGGTTATTTTCCATATTGTATATAACCGGCTGTGCATACAAATGACATGGTATAAAAACCATGAATAAGAAGTAAAGATGTTTTTTCATACAGAGTGGATTTACAGTAAATATATTTATTTTTTGCGGGATTTGGAATATGGGTTTTGTTTTTGACCTTTGATTGATAATGAGCCAGAAAAACATATTATATTATTTCTTTTCACCACTGAGAATTCTTCTTTACCCTTTTTCGGTACTCTATGGTGGGGTAGTTTGGTTGCGTAACCGCTTGTACGACACTGGTTTCTCATCTGCTGTAGAGTTTAGTGTGCCTGTTATTAGCGTAGGTAATTTATCGGTTGGCGGCACAGGAAAAACGCCTCATGTAGAGTACCTGGTTAATTTATTGCAGTATAGATACAAAGTAGCTACTATGAGCCGGGGATATAAGCGCCACACACAGGGTTTTATGGTGGCAGATGCCAATTCCAACGCATTGCGCATAGGCGATGAACCCATGCAGTACCATATGAAATTTCCTGAGCTGACAGTAAGCGTGGCAGAAGAAAGGTTAACTGGCATACCGGCGCTGCTGCAACGCAAACCGGATATAGACGTGATACTGCTGGATGATGCTTACCAGCACCGCAGTGTAAAAGCCGGATTGAATATATTGATCACCGATTTTTCAAAGCCATTTTATGAGGACCATATATTGCCACTAGGCAGGCTTAGAGAAGGACCATCAGCATATAAACGTGCAGACCTCATAATAGTATCCAAATGCCCGGCAAATATGAGTACACAAAAAGCTGTGGAAATAGAACAAAAAATAAACCCTTTACAAAACCAGCAGGTATTTTTTACCGGCATACAATATGATAAACCTTATGAATTAATGAACAGGGATGAGCATACTTTAACTAATGCCAATGTAGTGCTGGTATGCTGCATCGCCAACCCGGCGCCACTCATAAGTCACTTGGAGCAAACAGCTAAAAGCGTGCACGTACTTTCTTACCCCGACCATCATTATTTTTTAAGCAAAGACCTGGAAGAAATACAAGCGGCTTACGATAACTGGAAAGTAGAAAATAAAGTGATCCTTACTACAGAAAAAGATGCCACCCGTTTATACCTGCATAAAGACAAACTGAAAGATTGGACTATCCCTATCATCGTATTGCCAATAAAGGTTGCGGTACTTTTTAATAAGGAGAAAGAATTTAATCAGATTGTATTAAATTATGTAGAAAAAGAAATAAGTCAGAATTTGGATATGCAGTATGAAGAGATTACAGGATAGTTGTAGCATTTTAAAATACCCAACAAAATATTTTTCTCAAAAATGTATCTTTATGAAACAAAAAACACCCTGGCATCCATAAATCAAACAAATCCAAATTCTGACAATGGAAAAAGAAACAATAGATGATAAATTGACCTATTCCATTATTGGTTGTGCAATGAGAGTCCATAATACCCTTGGAAACGGGTTTCAGGAAATAATCTATCAAAAAGCATTAGCAATCGAACTTAATAAATCTGGAATAAATTTTGTTAGAGAACGGGAAATACCTATTTTTTACGATAATGAGGAAATTGGCAAAAGGCGTGTAGATTTTTTAGTTGAAAATGAAATAATGCTGGAATTAAAGGCATTTAAAAATATTGAAGATGTGCATTTAGCACAAGCATTAAATTATTTAGTAGCATATAAATTGGACAAGGGCTTATTGATAAATTTTGGTGCGAAGAGCCTTGAGGTGAAAAGGGTAAGACATCCCAGAAATAAGGCATCTCATACCGTTCCTTCAAAAATATCCAATAATCCATAAATCCAGCAAATCCAAATCAGATGAGAGGAAAAAATAAGAAAAAAGACAATAAAGGTCAAACTGGATCTAAACTGACATACAAAGGCAAGATAGAGATCACCCGAAACGGGATGGGTTTTGTGATAGTGGATGGGCTTGAAAAAGATATTCTTATCAAGCGCGAGCATGTGAATAATGCCCTGAACGGAGATGAGGTAAGGGTAGAAGTGAATAAATACGGCAAACCCGGTGGCAGGGTAGAAGGCGTGGTTACAGACGTTGTAAAACGCAAACAATCAGAATTCAGCGGCAAGCTCGAAGTCCTCACCCATTTTGCTTTCCTCATACCCGACAGTGATAAAATGCCGGTGGATATTTATGTGCCACTTCATTTACTGAACGGTGGTAAACATGGCGACCATGCCATGGTGCGCATCGTAGAGTGGACAGGCAAAACCAAGAACCCCGTAGGCGAGGTAATAAGTGTCCTCACGCATGAATCTATGAACGAGATTGCCATGCAGGGCATCCTGGTCGAAAACGGATTTCCGCTCACTTTCCCGGATGATGTATTGGAAGATGCAGCCCGTTATACCGAAGGGGTCACCAAAGCAGAAATAAAGAAACGTAAGGATATGCGTGATGTCCTTACCGTGACCATAGACCCTGTTGATGCCAAAGATTTTGATGATGCTATTTCATTTAAAGCTTTGAAAGGTGGCAATTATGAAATAGGAGTACACATAGCCGACGTGAGCCATTATATAGAAACAGATTCCGCGTTGGACAAAGAAGCCTATCAAAGAGCAACAAGTGTTTATCTCCCGGACAGGGTATTGCCCATGCTGCCGGAACGTTTATCTAATGAACTTTGTTCTTTACGTCCGCATGAAGAAAAATATACTTTTTCTGCCATCTTCCAGATCAATAAACAGGGAAAAGTAAAAGAGTTCTGGCTGGGCAAAACCGTGATACTATCAGACAGGCGTTTTGCTTACGAAGAAGTACAGGATATTATAGAAGGTGCAGAAGGTGATTTTGCTAAAGAGATACATGTCCTGCATGAAATTGCACAGAACCTGCGTACACAACGATTCAAAAAAGGGGCCATCAATTTTTCTTCCCAGGAAGTTAGGTTCCAATTAGATGACACCGGCAGGCCAATAGGTATTATTGTAAAAGAAAGCAAAGCCGCACATCAGCTAATAGAAGAATTTATGCTACTGGCCAATCGCACAGTGGCAGAATATGTTTCTGGCATTGTTTTTAAAGACAAACCGGTTCCCTTCCCTTATCGTGTGCATGATGTGCCAGATGAGGATAAGCTGAAAGTCTTTTCCATGTTTGCTGGCCGCTTCGGTCATAAGCTCAACCTGAATACACCCGCAAGCATATCCCAATCATTCAACGAAATGCTGGAAATAGTAAGGGGCAAACCTGAGCAGCATGTACTGGAGCAATTGGGCATACGCACCATGTCCAAAGCCGTTTATACTACTGATAATATAGGGCACTACGGACTGGGCTTTGAGAACTATTGTCATTTCACCAGCCCTATTCGTCGTTATCCTGATGTATTGGTGCATCGCATATTGGAGCAATGCCTGAATAACGAAATCAATCCCATCAAACACCTGGAGCAGCAATGCCGTCACTGCTCCGACCAGGAGCGCCGCGCTATGGAAGCCGAGCGAGCCGCCAACAAGTACAAGCAAGTGGAATATATGCAGCAGTTTGTGGGTGAAGATTTTGATGCCGTGATAAGCGGCGTTGCCAGTTTTGGCTTCTGGGCCGAAACCGTAGAGCACAAGTGCGAAGGCATGGTATCCGTCAGCGACCTGGCCGAATTTGACAATTTTGAGCTCAGGGATGGTGAGTATGCATTGGTAGGTTTCAGCACAGGTATCCGTTTTGCAATGGGCGATAAAGTGCGCGTAAAAGTAATAGCCGCAAGCCTCGAAAAACGACAAATAGACTATGCCATCGTGGAAGTCCCCAAACGCAAATTTCCATTAACAGACTCCAAATCAGAAATTCCAAATTCCGGAAAGAAGGGCACAGGCCTTAAAGCAAAACCCTCAAATCCCAAAAGAAAAAAATAATCCATGCACTCTTTTAAAGAACTCGTCGGCAAATTTGAAGAACGCTTTTTACCCTCAGCGCTTTTCCCTTCCGCACCCCATACCCTCTATGAGCCCTGCCGCTACATACTAAGCCTGGGAGGAAAACGTATCCGCCCCATACTCTGCCTCATGGGCAATGAACTGATCGGCGATTTGAAAGAGGATGCCTGGCACGGAGCCGCAGCTATAGAACTGTTTCATAATTATACCCTCATACACGATGATATCATGGATAACGCCCCATTACGCCGGGGCAAGCCCACCATACATGCCATATATGGCCTCACCTCAGGCATACTCAGCGGCGATGTGATGAGCATTTATGCCTATGAACAATTAGCACAAATAAAACAACCCATAGCGCCCATACTCAGCCTCTTTAATAAAACCGCCATACAGGTATGCGAAGGCCAGCAACTGGATATGGATTTTGAGCAGCGCAACGACGTCAGCATAGATGATTATATTCATATGATAACACTCAAAACCTCCGTCTTGCTGGCATGCAGCCTTAAAATGGGCGCTTTGTTGGCAGGCTCTACAGGTGGCAATGCAGATAAACTATACGAGTTCGGAAAAAACCTCGGCATAGCCTTCCAGTTGAAGGATGATTACCTCGATGCCTTTGGTGATGCGGATCGTTTAGGCAAGCAACAGGGAGGCGATATAAAGGCAAATAAAAAAACCTACCTGCTTTTAACAGCCCTGCAAAATGCTAACGAGAGCCACAAAAAAGAGATAGCCTACTGGCTCCAAAACGACGGCGATGAAAAAGTACATGCCATGCTCTCTATATTCTCAGAATCAGGAGCACACACTGCCTGTCACGAAGCAGTAGAACATTATTCCCAAAAAGCCTTCGATTGCCTGGAAGATGTAGCCGTATTAAGCAAACGCAAAGCAGCCCTGCATGAACTGGCAACTTATCTTTTACAAAGAGATAAATAAAAAAAACAAAGTTGCTCGCCGCCGGGCAAACTCCCCTCCCGTTTTTGGGAGGGGATGTTTCAGTCTACGACTGAAACTGGGATGGTGTACTCGCGCTCATCAAGTATTGACCCTAACAAAAGATTTACAACACAATTAAAATTAGCATACAATAACATTTCGCTATCATCGTTATATGCTGCTATTTACCTCGAGTGTATCGTTTTAAATAAAATGCATTTATAAATAATAAATGTATAAGGTAAAAAAAGAAAGAAATAGCTTTGAACATTTCGTAAAAATGGGTAACAACATAAAGATTCTCTGTTTACTGGGTTTGATGTTTTGTACTGTTCAATTATCTGCACAAACTAAATTTACCCTTAGCGGCACTATAAAGGATAAAAAAACAGGAGAAGTGCTGATAGGGGCCACTGTAAAAGTAGCCGATAAACCCGCACTCGGCACTGCTACAAATGAATATGGGTTTTATTCCCTTACCCTTCCTTCCGGTACCTATAAAGTTTTGGTCGGTTATGTAGGTTACAAAGAGCAGGAGTTTCAGGTATCACCGGCTAATAAGTCGGGTCACGACATAAGTCTGGAAACCGCAGGAACAGAACTCAAAGAAGTGCAGATCAGCGGAAAGATAAATAATATCACCTCTGCCCAGATGGGCATGCAAAAGCTGGACATCAGGGAACTGAATGCAGTGCCCGTAATTTTTGGCGAAAGAGATGTGCTCAAAACCATTCAGCTATTGCCGGGCGTACAGTCAGTAAGCGATGGCAATAGTGGTTTCTATGTGCGTGGTGGAGCTGCAGATCAAAATCTCATCTTGCTTGATGATGCTGTTGTTTATAACCCTTCGCACCTGCTGGGTTTTTTCTCCACATTCAACTCAGATGCTATTAAAGATGTTACCCTCTATAAAGGCACCGCACCTGCACAATATGGCGGCCGTCTCTCCTCGGTGCTCGATGTGAAAATGAATGATGGTAACGACCAGAGCTACCATGTTAGCGGAGGAATAGGCCTTATTTCGTCCAAGCTGGATCTGGAGGGCCCTATTAAAAAAGATCAAGGCTCTTTTTTAATTACTGCAAGACGCACCTATGCTGATATGTTCCTGAAACTTTCATCCGATACGACTATTAAGAAAACATCCCTTTACTTTTACGATCTGAATGCCAAACTCAATTATAAAATATCCAAGAGAGACCGCATCTATTTATCAGCCTACTTTGGGCAGGACGATCTTGGTTTGGGCGGCATCTTCGGCCTCAATTATGGAAATGCCACAGCAACTTTCCGATGGAACCACATCATCAATGATAAATTGTTTTCTAATACCTCTGTTATTTACAGCGATTACATTTATAATATAGGCATCAGCAACGGCGGCATTTCTGCAAATATTCAATCCGTCATTCGCGACTGGACCCTGAAACAGGAATTCGAATATTATGCCAACCCGGA
>CAIYVS010000070.1 GCA_903929655.1 uncultured Bacteroidota bacterium
ACAGCTAACGGAACAGGTGGAACAGTTGCTTCATCTTTCACAGGTGGCTACGGTAACCTTACTGCATCTGCACAGAGCATGATATCAACTTGTGCTAATGGTGGTAACCAAACATTTTCAGTACAATACCAGGCTACTCCTGGCTTTGCATATCCTGCCGGTACTTATACTACTAATGTAGTGTATACTGCTACGCAGCCTTAATTTCGGATCTTTTCCATGCTTATAGTTTGGGTTCCTGTTTTACAGGGACCCTTTTTTTATTACGCCAATTCCATAAATACCCGACCTTTGCAGGCGTATGAAGAACCTGGGAACGCTCAACAAATATTTTATCCGCTATAAATGGTATTTGATATTAGGTTTGGTATTTGTCACGGTGTCCAGTATTTCTGCTGCTTACCCTGCAAAGGTGATGCAGCAAACCATAGATAAGGTATTGCAGATCATACATCCATACCAGCAAGCTAATAAGAGTATCGTTCCTCAAGACATCAGGTCGGGCATATTTAATCTTGTTGTACTAAATGGGCTTATTTTACTGGGGCTGGCTATATTAAAGGGCTTTTTTATGTTCCTGATGCGGCAAACCATCATAGTGATGTCCCGGCATATTGAGTACGATCAGAAAAATGAGATTTATAAGCATTACCAGGAACTGGACACCCAGTTTTTCAAAACCCATTTCACCGGCGACCTTATGAACCGCGTCTCTGAAGATGTTTCAAGGGTACGCATGTACACTGGGCCCTCTATCATGTATTTTTCGTCTATGGCTGTGCTTACCATCACCTGCGTTTATTATATGCTACGCGTGAATGCGTTGCTAACGCTTGCGGTGGCCCTGCCATTGCCATTGCTTGCCGGTTCTATTTATTACGTTAATAAGATCATCTTCCTGAAAAGCGGCAAAATACAATCGCAATTATCAGACCTCACCACTACCGCGCAGGAATCTTATTCAGGCATCAGGGTCATCAAATCCTTTGTGCAGGAAAATAATATGCTGCGTTTCTTCCAAAGCAATTCGGAGCTCTATCGTAAGAGCGCCATCAACCTGTCGCTTACGGAAGCCATTTATTTTCCGGCCATCAACTTATTCATTGGCCTCAGCATGTTAAGCACCGTACTTATCGGCGGCTACTTTGCTATTCATGGCAAGATCAGCATTGGCAATATTGCCGAGTTCGTTATGTATGTCAACCTGCTTATGTTCCCGATCTCCAGCCTGGGCATGGTGGCCTCTATGACTCAGCGGGCGGGGGCATCGCAAAAAAGAATTGACGAATTTCTCAGTACATCGCCAACCATAGTTTCTGTACCCGATGCCAAGTCCCTTACACTACAGGGCAAGGTTGAATTTGATCATGTAAGTTTTGTTTATCCTCATACAGGTATCAAAGCCATACAGGATTTTTCTTTGCTGGTTAGGCCCGGACAAAAAATTGCCATCATTGGTAAAACAGGTTCGGGTAAATCAACCATAGCTCACCTTTTATTGCGCATGTATGATGCCGGGCAAGGTTCTGTTTTGCTGGATGACATGCCCATCAATAAGTTGAACCTGCAGGACCTGCGCAGGCAAATAGCCTATGCACCCCAGGATGCCTATCTCTTCTCGGATACTGTGTACAACAATATTAAGTTTGGAAGAGATGATGTAACAGAAGCCGACGTGAAAGAAGCTGCACGTATGGCCGACCTGGATAAAGACATTTCTACGCTTGCCAAAGGTTATGAAACCATGATAGGCGAGCGTGGTGTAATGCTATCGGGTGGCCAGAAACAGCGTATGATACTAGCCCGTGCCATTTTAAAGAACTCTAAAATACTTATACTGGACGATTGCCTGTCTGCTGTAGATACCCAAACCGAAAGAACCATACTTGGCAATCTGCAAAGCTACCTGCAAGGCAAAACTACTTTCGTCATTACTCACCGCATCTTTACCAGCTGGACTTTCGACCAGATCATTATACTGGACAATGGCCGTATTGCAGAACACGGTACACATGAAGAACTGATGGAGCGTAATGGCCGCTATGCAAAACAATACAGGCACCAGACACAGATCACAACGTACAGTTAACAGTGAACAACAAATGCTTAATGACTTAACTCAGTTAACTAATGTTTCGGGCTTCTGCTAGTATGCCTAACCCCTAATATCCTGATTATGTTTTTTGTCACACGGTAGGATATCCGAAAACGATGTTTTTCGAAAGCACGATAGCTACCATCGTTGTTTACCTTGTATTTGTCGGGAGGATAAACTTCAGGATTGGTAATGGCTTTATTTGTGGCTTCTATAATATCTTCCAGAACTTTACAGGCATTTTTAGGTGAGTCATTGCAGATGTAATCATAGGCTTGTTTCATATGTAGCTGTGAACGTTTTGTCCAGACAACCTTGCATATAGCGCTCACCATTTTTTAATCTTCTTTATCATCTCTTCGTTGGAGATGTAATCACCATTTTCATATTCAGCCTCAGCTTCTCCCAATTCTTTATTGTATTGTTCTATGCTGATTCGTTCGTTTGATTCCTTTTTCAGGCTTAGAAAGGACTTGATAACACCTAACAATGATTTTTTTTCTTCGTCACCCAGTAAAGGCAGATATTTCTGTATCTGCTTATCTAATACCTGCGCCATAGTTTTACTTTCTACAAATTTAATTCAATTTATTGGTTCAACACTACTTCAAAAACTGGAGGGGCAATACCATTTTTTGTCCTGCGCGCATAATGGTCACATTGGTTTTATCGCCGGCTTTAAATTTGCTCAGGCCTTCCATATAGCTTTGCATGCCCTGCACTTTTATATCGCCGAGCTGAATGATAATATCACCTTCTTTTATGCCCGCATTTTTCGCAGGCTTGTTCTCGCTTACTCCGTCCACACGCACGCCTCCATCCTGGAATGAATAATCGGGCATGATACCCAGGGTTACTTTAAAATTCACTTTGCCTACAGAGGTTTGCTTTGTAGCTGTGAATACCGGCTTGGGGCTTTTGTCCATTTTCTTTATGATATCTTCTGCATATTTTATTACCTCTACTTCGCCGGCATAATTTATTTTATCGGCATCATCGCTTGGCTTATGGTAGTCTCTGTGTGTGCCTGTGAACAGGAACAATACAGGTATGCCTTCATGATAAAACGAAGTATGGTCGGAAGGGCCTACACCTGAACTGTCTATGACAAACCTGAACTGCCTGGGCGGATTGCCTGCAAACTGCGCCCATGCCGGTGAGGTGCCTATGCCGCCTACAGTAAGCGCATGTGTACTATCATTCAGCCTGCCCACCATGTCCATATTGAGCATATAAGAACTGTGCTGGCTATCTATATTTTCATTCTTCACAAAATTCTTCGATCCCAGCAGACCCAGTTCCTCACCAGAGAAATTGATGAACATATAGTTGTAATTGTGCAGTTTTTTCTGATTCTTTTTTAGCCATCCGGCCAGCTCCAGTAATGCAGCTGTGCCACTGGCATTGTCATCTGCCCCATTATGTATCTGCCCCAGGCTGTTTGCAGCCATGCTGTTGCCGTCCTCACCACGCCCCAGGTGGTCGTAATGTGCACCCAGTATCACTGTATAAGGAGCCTTATTATCTATAAAGGCTGCAATATTAGTGCCCTTGCGATCTGTTTTTCTAATAGCAATATTCAGGTCCACAGCAACATTCGTCCTGGTCTTTGTGCTGTCGCCATCATCGGGCACGTACTTTTTATAAGCGTTGTGCGTAAGGAAAACCACGGGTATATCAACAAACTCATTCTCAGAAAGCCCGTTGAAAGACGGAGGCCATTTGCTGCCAAAGGCATCATAAAACACGATGCCTGTGGCGCCATGTTTTTGTGCTTCTTTGGTACGATCAAACATAGATTTCTCTGCATCAAAATGCGCGTTATTGGCCTCATCTTTGTCTGCATACAGGCTTATCATCCATATGCTTCCCTGTTCCATCACATCGGGCAAAAGATCACCGCCCAGATGCTTGCTGGCACTGAAAGGCAGCGGGAAAACCTCCTCTTTGATCGCTAAAACATGGCCGCCTATTTTTATTTGTGTGCCTTCCGCTATCTCTTTGCCATATATGAAAGTAAAAGGGTGGCGATACACTGCTTTATAAGGATCCACATCCAGATCGCGGTAGCGTTTTTCTATATAGTCACCCGCCAGGCGTTCTCCCTGTGAGCCCGTTCTGCGACCTTCCAGCGAGTCTGATGCCAGGTAGTAAATATCGGCTTTCAGCCTTTCTGTCATTTTACGGTCTGCCTTGCCTTTGGCGTGGACTGCCGGTATAGAAAACGAAACGCATAAAAGAAGTAAACCCAGTCTGTGAAAACTCATGCAAAAAAATTGTGGTGTAAATTTACACAAAGCAAATATCCTTAGGGATAAATTTTTGTATGGGTATTGTGGCACTGAGCCAGGTTTTTATTTCGCTGTCAAAATTTTTTCCGCTTTTTTGGTTGTTTTTGTTGGGTTTGTTGTTTTAAATAAAGTGTATTGTGTTGATTTTAAATTGTTTATAATCATTTTGCGTGATTTCTTGAGCTTAAAATATTTTTTCCGCTTTTCTTCCTGTTAGGGATATTTGGCTTCCTTCGGGGTTGTTTGGTTTCCTGTTTTTATCATAGGTTGATTAGGTGAAGGGCTAATTGCGTGCCTGTTGGCAGACAGGGTTGATGGCAATGCCTGATGTCTGTGACATTTTAAAATGTCGGACATTTTTTTTCAGTGTTTTTGTTGTAAGCCATTGATTATCAATTTTTATTAAAGTTTTCAAAATGTCCGGTTTTTTCATTGTTTCGGACATTGATTTCCCGCTGATACCCAAAGA
>CAIYVS010000071.1 GCA_903929655.1 uncultured Bacteroidota bacterium
ACTAAGATAAACAATTTTGCCATAAGTTAAAACTTTGAAAAAGAAAGCATACTCTATAGACTCATTTTACAGCACTTTCGTTTGGTTAATTTTTCTTTTTTTTATACTTTCCTTCAATTTATTAGTTTTAATCATTAATTATTCCTTATGTCATATCCATTTCAAATAAGATCTTTAGATGAATATCGCAGCGTTTATGAGCAAAGTATAAAAGAACCCAAAACATTCTGGGCTTCGGTAGCAGCACATTTTTTGTGGCGAAAAAAATGGGATAAAGTTTTAGAATGGAATTTTAAACAACCTGACATTCAATGGTTTGTAAACGGCAAATTGAATATTACCGAAAATTGCATTGACAGACATTTAAAAGATAAAGGAGATCAACCTGCCATCATCTGGGAACCTAATAACCCTGATGAGGAAAAAAGAGTACTTACTTATAATGATCTGTATTTTCATGTTAACCGTTTTGCAAACGTCCTAAGGAATAATGGTGTAAAAAAAGGTGATCGTGTTTGTATTTATATGGGCATGGTTCCTGAACTGGCAATAGCTATTCTTGCCTGTGCACGCATAGGAGCCATACACTCAGTTATCTTTGGTGGTTTTAGCGCTCATAGCATTACAGACCGCCTGCAGGATGCTAAAGTAGAGTTCGTTATTACCTGCGATGGCGCCTATCGAGGCAACAAAGACATCCCGCTTAAAAACATTATTGATGACTCCCTCGAACTATGCCCTTTTGTAAAAAGAGTGATCGTATTGGAGCGTACACGCACACCGGTAAGCATGATAAAAGGGCGGGATGTATGGTGGGCTGATGAAATTGAAAAAGCAGAGCAAAATGGCAACCCGGAACTGCCTGCAGAAGAAATGGATGCCGGAGACACTTTATTCATCCTGTATACCTCCGGCTCTACAGGCAAGCCCAAGGGTGTAGTACATACCTGTGCCGGCTATATGGTTTATACTACATATTCATTTGTAAATGTATTCCAATACCAGCCCGGTGATGTTTTTTTCTGCACAGCAGATATTGGCTGGATAACAGGACACAGCTATATAGTTTACGGCCCCTTATGTGCAGGTGCCACCTCCCTGATGTTTGAAGGCATACCCACCTGGCCCGATGCAGGAAGATTTTGGGATATAATTGATAAGCACAAGGTAAACGTATTCTATACTGCCCCTACAGCCATCCGCAGCCTCATGGCCCAGGGACTGCCCCCCCTGGCAGGCAAAGACCTTAGCTCACTTAAAGTATTAGGCACTGTGGGCGAGCCCATAAATGAAGAAGCATGGCATTGGTATGATGAGCATATTGGTAAAAAGAAATGCCCGATAGTAGATACCTGGTGGCAAACAGAAACAGGAGGAATTATGATATCTAATCTTGCAGGCATAACTCCGGCCAAGGCAGGGTACGCTACCCTGCCTTTACCCGGCATACAAGCAATGCTGGTTGACGAGAAAGGCAACGAAATTCACGGTAATGATGTATCAGGTAACTTATGCATCAGGTTTCCATGGCCTTCTATTATCCGTACCACATACGGGGACCACGAACGTTGCCGGATAAATTATTTCGCTACTTATCCTGACCTGTATTTTACAGGTGATGGCTGCCTTCGTGATGCAGACGGTAATTATCGCATTACCGGTCGTGTGGATGATGTTCTGAATGTAAGCGGGCACCGTATTGGCACTGCCGAAGTGGAGAATGCCATCAATATGCATACAGGGGTTATAGAAAGCGCTGTAGTTGGCTACCCTCACGACTTGAAAGGGCAAGGCATATACGCTTATGTTATTTTCGATAATACATTGCACAATCATGACTTAACCCGCAAGGATATTGCAGCAACAGTGAGCCGCATTATAGGCCCTATAGCCAAACCTGATAAAATACAATTTGTAAACGGTTTACCCAAAACCCGCTCCGGCAAGATCATGCGTCGCATTTTAAGAAAAATTGCAGAAGGCGAAACCAATAACCTGGGCGACACTACTACCTTGCTTGACCCGGCTGTGGTAATTGAGATAAAAGAAGGGAAAATAAATTGAAAATGGTCGTTACAATCCACGAACTGAAGTTAATCGAATACTTCTTGAAATTTATGCAGCCTTTGTTTGTACTGCTTTCTTTTTAGCAACCTCTTTGCGTTGCTGGTAACGAGTCATATATTGCTCGTATTCTTTCACGCTTTTGAAATCTCCAATTGAAACCATCCACTCTACTTCTTTCATTTCAGTAGGGCTTGTGATTTTATATACATTATGTTTAACAGATTTGTTTGTTTGCTTTATATTTTTCTTAATTCTAGGCATATCTGAAACAAGTTTTTATGACAATATATTTGGGTGCTAGTATTGCAAATATACGATATTTGTTGTTATTAAAAATAGTTTCCGCTACATAAGTACGTCCTTTATAGGCATCGAAAACGCTTTTGCGTACTATATTGCTTATTTGTTGAAAAGAAAGATGATGAGTTTTATGTTCGTTGATATAATGGTCCATAATATGATCACAATATTGTGTTACCCATTTTATTTCAACAGTTCGATTGCGGATTTTGATTTTTGCATTTTCTACAGACATGGCATAAAATTATTAAATCATTTATATCTTTCAACATGCCAGCACCACTTTCCATATCGTTTTCAAATCTTCAAATTTCTTAATTTTCAAATTATACAAGTATTTTCGCGGCATGAATTACGAACCAATTACAAATGAGCAATTGATTGCGATTGCAAACGAATTTGGTACACCTGTATATGTGTACCATGCAGAAAAAATAGCACAACAATACAATAAGTTAAAGGATGCCTTTAAGGGCCACCCCACCAAGTTCTTTTATGCTTGTAAGGCTTTGACCAATATCAATATACTAAAGTATGTAAACAGCCTGGGTGCATCAGTAGATTGTGTGAGCATCAATGAAGTAAAGCTTGCGCTTCATGCAGGGTTCGACCGGAAAAATATTTTATTTACCCCAAATTGCGTTGACTTCAATGAAATACTGGAAGCACAGGCATTAGGTGTTATTCTCAACATCGACAATATATCTATCCTCGAACAATTTGGTAATAAATTCGGTAATGCCTACCCCGTTTGCATTCGCATCAATCCACATATTGAGGCAGGTGGTAATTATAAAATATCCACCGGGCACATAGACAGCAAGTTCGGTATCTCCATACACCAGATGCGGCATATTGAACGTATTGTAAAGAAAACCAACCTGCACGTAATAGGCCTGCACATGCATACCGGCAGCGAGATAAAGGACGTGAATGTTTTCTTGCAGGCATTGGAAGTAATGTTTGAATATGTAAGGCATTTCCCAAATCTTGAATTTATCGACCTGGGGTCCGGCTTTAAAGTACCCTACAAAGAAAGCGAGCACGAAACAGATATCGTTTCGTTGGGGGCCAGGCTCACAGACGCTATGAAAGAATTTGAAGCGGAATATAACCGCTCATTGGAAATATGGTTTGAACCTGGTAAATATATGGTGAGTGAATGTGGCTATTTTGTGGTAAAAGCTAATGTTGTAAAACAAACTACCGCTACTGTTTTTGTGGGTGTCAACTCCGGCTTCAACCATCTTATCAGGCCCATGTTTTATGACGCTTATCATAAGATCAACAACATTTCCAACCCTGGCGGAGCAGAACGTATTTATACAGTAGTAGGTAATATATGCGAGACAGATACATTTGCATGGGACCGTGTTTTAAATGAGGTACGCGAAGGGGATTATCTTGTTTTCTATAACGCAGGAGCTTATGGCTTTGAGATGAGCAGCAATTTTAACTCCCGCCTTAAACCTGCAGAAGTAATGATAAAAGACGGCAAGGCTATGCTTATCCGTGAACGTGATGAGTTCAAAGACCTGCTGCGTAACCAGGTGGAAGTTTTATAAGCCTATTGTAAAAAATATGTATGCTGTCAAAAATTACCTATATCGCCTGTGTTGCACTGATGTTTTATGCATCTTTTATTTTTTACCCGGCATGGAAAAATAAAGGTACAGAATCTGCAATTGGCTGGGATGTTGCAGGTTATTATTGGTATCTGCCCCTCAATATTTATTTATAAAGACCTCAGGCACCAATCATTCCAGGACAGTATTCTCAATAAATACGGAAGTACACCTGAATTTCCCGGCTTCAAGGCTGAAAATGGCAATTATGTATTAAAATACTCTTCGGGTATGGCACTGATGTACCTGCCCTTTTTTACTGCCGCGGACTTACTTGCAGAACCACTTGGTTATCCAAAAGATGGTTTTTCAACACCATATCAGTTTGCCATACAAATCGGCGGACTATTCATGGCCTTACTGGGCCTCTGGTATCTTAGAAAATTGTTGCTTCAGTTTTATAACGATGCTGTTGTTGCAATTGTACTGTTTTCTTTGGCTTTCGGATCCAATTTACTTAATTACGGAGCTATAGGCACTGGTATGTCGCATTGCTGGTTATTTACCATTTATGTCTTCCTGCTCATCAATACGATCTATTTTTACAAGCAAGCAAATTATAAATATGCCGCCAGGATTGGCTTACTTATCGGACTGGCTGTGCTTACACGCCCAACCGAGATCATATCATGTTTGATCCCCTTGCTATGGGGACTGGAAAGCATTTCTATCCAGGTAGTTAAGAAAAGAATTGCCTTTCTCTTAAGTCAAATAAAGAAAATAGCGCTGGCTGCCGTTTGCGCCTTAATGGTAATTTCTATCCAGCTTATCTATTGGAAATATGTTTCGGGGCATTGGCTTGTTTATAGCTACCAGGACCAGGGCTTTTCATGGCTATTTCAGAATATTTTTAATTACACTTTAAGTTTCCGTACGGGCTGGCTTATCTATACTCCCATAATGCTTTTTGCCTTTATCGGTATCATCCCATTTTTAAAAAGGGGACATAATAAAGTAGCCATCCTTATTTTCTTCCTGCTCAACTATTATATTGTCAGCTCATGGGATATATGGTGGTATGGTGGCAGGGCAATGATTCAAAGCTACCCTGTTTTAATGTTCCCATTTGCCGAACTTGTTGATACAACACTACACAGCAAAAAACTAAAACTTATTTTCATTCCCTTTTTTTTACTTTTTGTCTATTTTAATATCTGGGTCACTTATCATTATCATAAAGGAAATCTTTTTGATGCTGACAGTATGACAAAAGAATACTTCTTAAGAGTTGCCGGGCGATGGTCCGCACCGGAAGAAACCAAGAAATTAAGAGACACACGCGAACTTTTTGAAGGCACACCCAAAAATCTAAAGCTCTTGTACACAAACAACATGGAACAAGATACCACTCTTTTTTGCCCGGCTCCGGCAATAGAGGGTAGAAGATCAGTTTACCTTGATAAAGACCATCAAAAATCACAAAAATATTCGTTCCCATACACCTCACATGAGGCTAACTGGATAAGAGGCCAGGCAACATTCAGATGCACGGAGAAAGAATGGAATACCTGGAAAATGCCTCGCTTCAACATTTTTTTCAGGGACAAGGACAATGTAGTTAAAGCCTATGGTATACGCGTGCATCGTTTCCTGAACAATGGAGAGACCAAAGACATTTACTTCGACATAAAAGTGCCCGAAAACCGGTTTGATAATGTAGGTGTTGAATTGGACAATTCTGGAAGCGATAAAGTGCTATTAATGGATAATATCAAAATATATTCATTTAACGAATAAGATTTTAACCCAAACTTCGCAACTCTATTATATTAAGAAGCTTATTTTTGCCTTTTATATTTAATTATGCCTGATTTATATTTTACTAATTCTTATACTCGTCAAAAGGAGAAATTCGAACCAATCACACCTGGCCATGTGGGCCTGTATGTCTGCGGGCCTACTGTATCGGGTGAATCTCACCTGGGACATGCACGACCATACATCACATTCGATGTAGTGAACCGATACCTTAAACATCTTGGCTATAAAGTGCGTTATGTACGTAATATCACAGATGCAGGGCATTTTGAAGAAGAAGGCCGTGACGCTATAGATAAAGTAAGTGTAAAAGCGCAACTGGAGAAAATGGAGCCAATGGAAATGGTGCATAAATACACTACCCTTTTCCATTGGGGCATGTGGCTTTTTAATTGCGAAGACCCAAGCATAGAACCTACGGCCACAGGACATATCATAGAACAGATCAGTATGATAGAGACCATTATTCAAAAAGGATACGCTTATGAAGTGAATGGCTCTGTTTATTTTGATGTTAAAAAGTACGCTGCACATTATCCTTACGGCAAGCTTTCCGGTCGCATTTTAGACGACCTTTTAGAAAACACGCGTGAACTGGAAGGGCAGGAAGAAAAACGCAATGCCGCAGATTTCGCTCTATGGAAAAATGCACCGCCAGAACATATCATGCGCTGGAAAAGCCCATGGGGAGAAGGTTTTCCCGGCTGGCACATAGAATGCTCTGCCATGAGCAGCAAGTATCTCGGCGATACTTTTGATATTCATGGCGGAGGCATGGACCTTTTATTTCCGCATCACGAAAGTGAAATTGCACAATCTACTATTGCGCATGGGCACCCACCGGTGAGGTACTGGATGCATAATAACATGATCACCATCAATGGCAGGAAAATGGGCAAGAGCTATAATAATGTAATCAAGCTCTCCGAATTGTTCAGCGGCAACCATCCTATTTTAGAACAGGCTTATCACCCGATGGTGGTGCGTTTCTATATCCTGCAAACCCATTACCGCAGCACCCTTGATTTTTCAAACGAGGCTTTACAGGCTTCTGAGCGTGCATTACGCCGCCTTTGGGAAGCTTATGAAGTATTGCAGAAATTAACTGCTCCGCCTGATACAGATGCAGTTGACATTGATCTTGAAAACAAAGTTGTCAACTGGTGCATGGAATGTGAAAAGTTCATGTGCGATGATTTTAATACAGCAAAAGTTATTGCGAACCTTTTTGAATTATGCCCGGTAATAAATGGAATTAAAGGAGGGCAGGTGCTTAGAAATGCCATCTCAACTAAAACATATAGTTTACTGAAAGAAACTTTTAAGACTTTTATTGAGGATATTCTTGGACTGAAAGCAATGCAGGAGCAGCAAACAAATAAACTCGACCAGGTTTTGTCATTACTGATTGAGATAAGAAAGGACGCAAAAACAAGAAAAGACTTTGCAACATCCGACCAGATAAGAAACAAACTGGCTGAGACGGGCGTATTACTAAAAGACGAAAAAGACGGCAGTGTTTCTTACACAATTGAATAACATATAATGAAAAAATTCTCTGGTATCTTAAAGTATTTGAAAGACTACAAAGGGCAGATCGCACTTTATTCTGTTTCATCCATACTGGCTGTCGTTTTTTCATTGCTTGCACTTACTATGCTTGGCCCTGTTTTGCAGGTTTTGTTCAACGAGGGGCAACCGCAAACCCACGCTGCCTCTACAAGTATCTTAGGATTCGTTAACACACACATTCAAAGTATTATTGCGCAAAACGGAAAATTAACTGCACTTGCCTACGTATGTGTAACTGTTGTTATTTTCATTTTTCTGAAAAACCTTTTCCTATATATAGCCATATACATACTCAACCCCATACGCAATGCCATTCTTCGCAGGCTGCGGAATGACCTTTTCTTAAAAACATTGTCATTGCCCATAAGCTTTTTCACAGAAGAAAGAAAAGGCGACCTTATTTCCCGCATGACCAATGATATTAATGAGGTAGAATGGTCTGTGGTGAGCGTATTGGAAGTATTCATCCGGGAACCCGTTACTATCCTGTTCTATCTGATTTCTATGCTTATCATCAGCCCGCAGCTTACTATCTTCCTGTTTATTTTCCTTCCTGTTTCAGGCCTTATAATCGGGCGTATCAGCAAGTCGCTCAGAAAATCATCAAACATGGCACAGGAACAATTGGGCAGCATGATGGGCACTATTGACGAAACGCTTGCGGGGATGCGGGTGATAAAAGCATTTAATGCAGAAAAACATCAGCATCTGCGTTTCATGAATATCAATAACCTTTTGTTCCGTACCAAAAATAAAATAGCTGCAAGAAAGGAAATTGCTTCCCCCCTTTCGGAAACAATGGGAGTGATTGTTGTGGCTATTATTTTATGGTATGGTGGCCGCCTGGTAATAGGCAAGGTGCAAGGTTTTGAAGCTTCCTGGTTCTTAACCTATATTGCTGTATTTACGCAGATCATCAATCCGTTTAAAAGCCTCTCTACTGCTTTCTCCAATGTGCAAAAAGGTAGTGCGGCATTAGCCAGGATAGAACAACTTTTGAATGTGGATAACACAGTAAAAGAGATTCCTGACGCCAAACCTATCAAAAGCTTTGAAAGAAAAATAGAATTTAAGAATGTGCAGTTTGCATATGGCGAAAGGAAGATATTGGATGGTATAGACCTGGTAATAGAAAAAGGTAAAATGGTAGCACTGGTAGGTGCATCAGGTGCAGGCAAGTCCACAATGGCTGATCTGATTCCCCGTTTTCACGATGTGACAAGCGGCGAGATCCTGATAGATGGTATAAATGTAAAAGAATGTCGCCTGGACGACCTGAGAAGACTGATGGGGGTTGTAAGCCAGGAACCTATCCTCTTTAACGACTCCATTTACAATAATATAACCTTAGGTACAGGCGGTGCCACTCAGGAGCAGGTGGAAGAAGCTGCCAGGATTGCCCATGCCCACAATTTTATCTTGCAGAAAAACGAAGGCTATCAGACAAATGTTGGTGACCGGGGTAACAAATTAAGCGGTGGTGAGCGCCAGCGTATTACCATAGCACGCGCAGTCCTGAAAAATCCTCCTATACTCATCCTGGATGAAGCTACATCATCCTTAGACACCGAAAGCGAACGCATCGTGCAGGAAGCCATTAATACTTTGATGCAGAACCGTACCTGTATTGTAATTGCGCATCGCTTATCTACTGTTCAGCATGCAGACGAGATCATAGTGCTGGAGAAAGGCAAAATTGTGGAGCGAGGCAATCACATCAGCCTGATAAACAAAGATGGCAAATACAAGCGCCTGGTTGAAATGCAACAGGTAAAATAAATCCAGAAGCCGCCTTTATATTTTCCAGCCTTTTACAATAATTTGTTGCTCCTCAAAAAGCCACACTTGAGCTACTTAGCTTATATTTGTTGCATAATTTCAGTAGCATGAAGAAAATAATGGTTACAGGCGGTTGTGGTTATATCGGTGGGCATACAATGATAGACCTTATAGAAAATGGCTTTGATG
>CAIYVS010000072.1 GCA_903929655.1 uncultured Bacteroidota bacterium
CGGAGGAGAACAAAGAAAATAAAATAAAGAAAAAGCGTCATCCGCAGAAAGAAACAGCAGCATTAAAAACCAATATTACTGGAAGAACCGCAGGCCCGATAAAGACTACTGGCAGCAGGACGTGCATTACACTATAAATGCCAGCATAGATGAAAAGACCAACATTATAAACGGGCATGAACAGCTTACTTATTGGAATAACTCGCCCGATACTTTACACTATGTTTATTTCCACCTGTTTCAGAATGCTTTTATTAAAGGATCCCACCTGCACGACCTAGAGCAATTCAATAAAACAAAAGCCACACTTGGTAAATATGAAGAAGAGGGTTTGGGAATAGTTGTTGACAGTATTATGGTTGATAATGAGGCTGTGCAAACAGAACTGGACAATACCATCATGAAAGTGTATTTGCCCAAACCCTTAAACCCCGGCGGCAAAATAGTCTTCAGCATGGCTTTTGATACTTATTATGACCATGGCAGCACCAGGCGGCGCATGCAAATGTGGAATTCATGGGGTTTTACACATTATAACGGCACACAATGGTTCCCTAAAATATCTGTTTATGACCGTAAGCTGGGTTGGGATACCTACCAGCACCTGAACAAAGAATTTTATGGCGATTTTGGCTTTTATGATGTGACACTTGATTTCGCTTCTAATTATGTGGTAGAGGCAACTGGGGTGCTGCAAAACCGTGATGAAGTGCTTCCTGATAGCCTGTTTAAAAAACTGGATATCAAAAATTTTGCAGGCAAAAAATGGAATGAGACACCCTCCATTATTACCCCATACCAAAATGGCGAAAGAAAACAATGGCACTATAAAGCCAACAATGTGCATGATTTTGCATTTACAGCAGACCCATCCTACCGTATTGGCATTGCCTACGCAGATGGCGTGCAGTGTGTAGCATTAGTGCAGGAACCGCACGCGGCGGGCTGGCAAAATGCAGCAGATTACATAACTAAGATCATAAAAACTTTTTCTGAAGACATAGGCCAATATGGCTACCCAAAAATAGTGGCAGCTGATGCACAGGATGGCATGGAATATCCTATGCTCACATTGGACGGAGGTTCTGAGCCTGGGTACAGGGGATTGTTCGTTCACGAAATAGGCCATAACTGGTTTTACGGCATGGTGGGCAGCAACGAAACTTACCGGGCCGCCATGGACGAAGGTTTTACACAGTTCCTTACCTCGTGGGGGCTTCGCAGAATAGATGGCGATACAATGGTAACAGGCAAACTAAAATCAAAATACAGGAGGCATTTTGCCGAGCCTGTGAACGTACTTGACAGGAACGTGCTGAATGCCTATACTTCTGATGCATTGAACCAGGATGAGATATCCATTAATACACACTCTGACGATTTTAATAATGGATTGAATCACGGCGGAGGTTACAGAGAAGTCTATTTCAAAACTGCCTCGATGCTGTATAATCTGCAATACACCCTGGGCGACTCCTTATTTAAGACCGCTATGCAGCATTATTTTCAGCAATGGAGTTTTTGCCATCCTTATTTCGAAGACTTTAAAGCCTCCGTAATACAATTCACCCATGTGGATCTGAACTGGTTTTTTGATGAATGGTTTGAGACAACTAAAACAATCGATTACAGCATTAGTAAAATAAAAAGATTACCTGCATTCGACAGTTTTGCTATCCGCTTTCACCGCAAAAGTGAAATGCAAATGCCTATAGATTTTACTGTTACTGCCAATGATGGGCGAAAACACAATTTCTATATTCCAAACACCTGGTTTATAAAACAAACGGATGCAAGCGTATTGCCCAAATGGTATGGCTGGGGCAATCTGCTCTACCCCGATTATACAGCAAGAGTATATATACCTTCCGGTATAAAAAGTGTGCAGATAGATACCACTTACCGCCTGGCAGATAAAGACATGGTGGACAATTACAGAACCAAAGGATTATTCCCCAGGATAAATGCTATACACAGCAAACTGGATGCTGGCTTGTACCCTATAACAGATCGCAGACAATACCGCTTATATATTCGCCCGGATATCTGGTGGAACTCTGTAGACGGAATGAAAATAGGCGCTCATGCCGAAGGAGATTATTTGTCCAGCATTTATAAATTTGATGCCACAGTTTGGTACAACACGCATTTATTACAGGGTGTACCATATAAAACTGTTGGCAATGAAGCTTACTACTCTAAGTATGCCCCCCTGAATTATTCTTTCAATTACCTCTCTCCAATCACACTCCGGCTACCCAAACTTCAGTTGCAGATCAACAGTCGTTTTTTAGACGGTCTCTGGTCTCACAGAGCGGGATTTAACTGGCGGGCAACAGATAAAAACACCATCCAATTATACGGCTTGTCTATGTGGAGGTCGAATACCAATGACTTAGACTATCTTATTTATCCACAGGAATGGAGCAGCACCAATAATGCATATAATAATTCAGTGAATTTTGCATGGACACATCATCATGTTTTTTTAGGAGGTGATGGATACTATACCTTTAGTTTTCGTGCCCCTATGCTAAGCAGCGCTTTTGATTATTCATATGCACAGTTTGAAGAAATTAATACTTACAAGATCAGTAAACTAGCTATTCATACCCGTTGGTTCGGGCGTTATGGCAAAGGTAATTCTTTGCCTTACGAAAGCCTCTTATTTGCAGCAGGCGCCAATCCCGAACAAATGATGGATAATAAATTCAGCCGCAGTGTAGGCTTCGTTTCAAACCAGGGAGCAATATCTACTTATGATGTCAATCACTTCCAGATGAGTGGTGGACTAAATCTGAGAGGCTATGCAGGTTATTTCATGCCTGACAATAGTAATGGCCAACAATTGATAGGCTATAAAACCCGCAGTGGCGCATCTGCTAATGTAGAAGTGGATGTCGAAAATTATATTCCCATCCATCCCCGCCTTACAAAAAACTGGCTCCATGCAAACTTGTACGGTTTTTTTGATGCGGGTGTAATGGAACTGGCTTATACTTCTCCTTTCTCTAATTATAGTTTTATACAGCCCACTAATAACTGGAGCAGCCTCCATGTAGATGCAGGGGTCGGAATGGCATTCACCATAAAAAACTTTGGTGTGTTTGAAAAAGCAAAACCATTAACGATAAGGTTCGATATACCTCTATTCCTGAACCGCCCGCAATACAATAATCCTGTTTATTCAACATTCAGGTATGTGGTTGGAATTAACAGGGCGTTTTAATAGATAGCGAATAAGCAGCTATAAAATATTTGAAAATTGTTTACTAATTAGTTAACTTTGTTTATGGTTCGCGAAATCATTTTCTTCAAACGTTACTTTCTGGAGTTCTTTGAAGAACAAACAGAGAAAGTGAAAGAAAAGATTGATTATATCTTAGACTTTATTTCAACTGTGGAACGCGTGCCTGAAAAACATTTAAAACATTTGGAAGGCACAAAGGGATTGTATGAAATAAGGGTTCAACAGGGCAATAATATCTTCAGGATATTTTGCTGTTTTGATGCTGGTAAATTAATAGTACTGTTTAATGGTTTTAA
>CAIYVS010000073.1 GCA_903929655.1 uncultured Bacteroidota bacterium
GAGTTGGGCCTCTGCTCTCGTTACCCGTGAAGCCGAGGTCTACTTCGGCGTTTTGAGATTGTTGATTGGTCTGGTTGGCTTCAAGAAAAATCTCTATCATGCTCATTTGTAAATATGATCCATTTCCATCTCCATGTCGCGAGATTCTTCCTGGGTCTGGCTTTGCTTCTTCCAGCCCATGATCTATCAGCTCCAATTCCATATCTTCCGTATTCAGACCTTCGGGTTTCAATTTAAAGACCCCACATTGTTTAAAAAGAAAGGATACAGAACCACTATTACCTAATGTGCCGCCACCTTTGTTGAAATGAGAACGCACATTGGCAACTGTACGGGTTGTATTGTCGGTAGCTGTTACAACGAGCACGGCTACACCATGAGGTGCATAACCTTCATATAGTACTTCGTCGTAATTACTTGTGTCTTTACCTAATGAGTTTTTTATGGCTGCCTCAATGCGATCTTTAGGCATATTCACCGATTTTGCATTTTGCATAACACGGCGCAGCATTGGGTTTGTATTAGGGTCTGGTCCACCCTTTTTAACAGCAATGTTAATTTCTTTACCTATGCGGCTGAATTGTTTTGCCATCCTGTCGTAACGGGCAAACATGGTTGATTTCCGCACTTCAAATATCCGACCCATATAATATGTTCCTGGTTTATTTAGGGCGCAAAAATAAAGAATACTTTCGTAGTAAACGTACTTTGGCCTGAACTAATCCATTTTAAGATGAAAAAGAGAAATAATTTAGAATTTAATCATAATAAATAATGCGATGGGCAAGCTCATCTGTCCCTGTGTAAGGTCTGTATTAGTATGACTAATTGTAACATTGACATTTCCACTATTATTTGATGTGTTCTGATCGTCTTCTTTTACCTTCCCTATGGTATAGTAAAAGCTTACTTCAGTGCCAAGCACTATATGTTCCGTGAGGTTATACCTGAGCCATGCCATGGCGCCAGCCCCATAAGTGCCGGTGGTGCTATGGGTTATTGCAGTGCTGGTATCGAAAGCATTATTGGTATTGGTGGTTGTTTTATCGTCATTTATATTATAAAGTCCATCTATACCTGCACCTGTTGTCCAATTGCCAGATAGTTTAAACGATTTTTCCACGCCCAGCCTGAGTTGGAGGTTATTTATATAGTTTTCGGTGTATACCCCACCATTGTCACTTTTACTGGAGCTGGAATTATAACCCAAACCGAATCTTAATCCCCATCCAGACTTTCTTAAATTAATGCCATATGTGAGCAGGTAGGGATTGTTGTTGGCACTGGTACTATTGCTGAAATTCAGTACCTCTCTTACCAATTGGTTTATCTGTACCCCGATAGTATGATCGAACAATTTTTCATGTGGGCCGGTTGTTGCAGGTGTCTGTGGGTCAATTTGTGCGATGGAAGCCTGTGTCGATAGAATCGAAAAAAGAACTGCAATAAAGAATTTCTTCATTTATTATTTTACTTTAAAAGGGTTTGAAAATTTAGGATCACTGATCATTTGATTATCAGTAAAAGTATTCAAAAATGCTATGATGGATGCCTTTTCATCGCTGGAAATATTCATTTGCAATGGCCGCAATGTCAGTGAGTCTTTCAAATTGATATTTAAATTAGGACTATTCTGTATTCCATGACTATAGTGATCTAAAACTTCGTCCAGTGTTTTAAATCTGCCATCGTGCATATAAGGAGCAGTAAGTGCCACATTATGCAAAGAAGGGACTTTGAATTTACCATTATCTGCCGCATTGCCGGTAATAGCTCCCCTGCCATTGTCGCTGTATACAGGATCCAGACCGGTATCCATAAACGCGGTGGAATCGTTATACGAATTGGAAACAATGTGATGGCAGTTACCGCAATTGTATTTTGTCATAAACAAGTTATAACCTCGTTGTTCAACGGCTGTGAGTAAATTTAAATTAAATGCACTGCCAAGTAAAACATTGTTGCCAATTGCATTGTCAAACCTGGTATGGGTAGCATTAATAGAAGCTATAAAAGTGGCTATTGCGTTGGAAATTTTGTCGGCTGTAATTTCAGTGCTTCCATAAGCTGCCGTAAATAAAGCAGGATAATAATATAAGCCCGACAATTTTTGGGGCAATACAGACATATCGCTCATACCCATTTCTATGTGATTGTCAATAGGCCTTGAAACCAAATTCTGTACATTAACTTCCCTTCCATCCCAAAACAACTTGGAGTTGTCATTAAATACGATGGTTGAATTGACAAAATTAGTAAATACCACTCCCTGACTGGTCAATAAATTTTGAATAGGCGGTGAGTTTCTTAATATTGGCCGGTTTTGATATCCTGAACTGAAAGCAACATTATCTGCAAATGCAAATTGCTGTTTGTGACAACTACCACAGGAAACCGCATTGTTTACAGAAAGATGTGTGTCATAAAACATCACCCTACCCAATGTTGCTATATTGTTCACAGTATCACCTGCCGCGGGGTAATATTTAGCAACCGTTGTTGGGAGATCGAGGTAAACAGTAGAATTAGTAGTTGGAATATCAGAATTCTTTTTACAAGAATAAGCAATAATTATCATGCCAATAATTAAGCCTAAAGTGATTGACTTTTTCATAGGGGGTGGAATTAACAGTTAAAGATTTATAATACTGTAAATATATTATCAAATAATTACTTTATCAAATAAATATTATTGTAATAATAATTATTTATTTATCATTTGTACTTTCATTTTGGAACATATATCAAATACTTATCCTCAAAAAAAGTTTCAGAGAAAATATCCTGCATCCGCCAGGCCTGAACTTTATCTTGTAATCCTGATTCTTTAATTTCTTTATTAAGATCGCCGCCTTTAAGACAAATAAGGCCATTGGGAAATTCATCGCTTTTTTGTCCTTTACGAATAAAGGGATCGATCCATCTCCATAAATCGGCCAAAGGCGCTACAGCCCTGGACACTGCATAGTCAAAAGTTTTGCCTTTTATATCCTCAACCCGCGAATGTATAGCTGTAACATTTTGTAAACCGATGTTTTTTGCTACATCCTGAACTACTTTTATTTTCTTGCCGATACTGTCTACGAGCAAAAACTCTACTTCAGGAAAAAAAATGGCAAGCGGGATACCGGGGAAGCCCCCACCTGTGCCTATATCTACTATTTTGGCCCCGGCATGAAAATTACAAATAGCAGCTATGGCCAGCGAGTGAAGCACATGCTTTTCATACAAGGCATCTATGTCCTTCCTGGAAATAAGGTTTATTTTTTCGTTCCAGTCTTTATACAGAGAGCCTAATTGCTGAAATTGCAACAATTGTTTTTCTGTAAAATCATCAAAGTATTTAAGAATTATTTCCACTGTTTTTTATTTTTCCAGAATATATACGGAGCAAACATAAAATTATAAATCATCCAGCCAAAATCGAAAATAAAGAAGGACCAGTATAATTTTTTTTCGTTTAAACATTTAGCTGTATCCGTAAGTGCTATATGCAGCCCAACTACCCTGAGCAGCATTATAGGAACAATCCAGAGAGACATATGTGCAGGATATAGTAAAAGTATTATAAACAAAAGCCAGCTAAGAGCATGACTGAATGCATAAGCGCCTAAAAGGATTTTTTTAATGGCTTGATAATACTTTGCCGTTGACAAATGTCTTTGTTTTTGCCGAATCCACCTTCTGCGAGTTGCTGGGGCTTCAGAATATGTAAATGATTCGGGATGCAGGACGATCTCCATATTGGTGCCGGTGGCACAAATGCTGACCAAGAGGTCATCATCTCCGTACGGCAGTGAATGATATAGCGGGCTGGAACTTGCTTTATTGAATATCTCCTTTGTACATGCCATATTGCGCCCTACAGCCATGTATGGTAATCCGATATGGTTGTAGGCATAGTATTGCATGCATGTATGTACCGTCTCGGAACGTATAAATTTATTTAAAAATGTGTTTTGAGATATATAGGCGCCGTAACCTGATACAATTTCTTTTCCCATAAGCAAAGGGAGGGTCATGAGGCTAATCCATGAACCGATGGCAGGAGCACAATCTGCGTCTGTGAACAATAAGCATTCATAGCGGGCGGCAGCGACTCCTTTTGCAAGTGCATATTTTTTTCCATGAGGCTCCTGGCTTGCAAGATCGACGAGGACCAAATGAGTATAGTGCTTTTGCAGGTCGCTTAATATGGCTACAGTATTGTCTTCCGAATGGTCGTTCACTACGATCACTTCGAATAATGGTTTGCCCGATGAAATGTAGTCTTGCCTGAGCACCTTTTCTAAATTTTTCCCCAGGTTTTCCGCTTCATTTTTTGCGCAAATGATGATGCTTACAGGTGCCTTTGTGTATGATAGTGCTTGATCATACTCTTTGGGGGGAGTATAATTCCGGAAGCATTTGCCGAAATAAAAAATAAATATGAACTGTATAAGTACAGCAACAAAAAAAAATATTGTAATAATTTGGGGAAACACGGAGTTTTTGAACAAACACCAAATTGTCATTTAAAAGATCATGGATGTCCAACTTGTAAAATATCAAAAGGGGAAAATTTAATAAAATATTATTTAAATA
>CAIYVS010000074.1 GCA_903929655.1 uncultured Bacteroidota bacterium
TGGGTATTTATGTTCCTGATGGCCATTGAACTAATTTATGTAATGACAAAATACCTGGGCTCTTCAGACGACAAAAAATAATTGCAATTGTCTGTACATAAAGTAAATATTGCTGAAATAAGGAAGGATTATCAGTTAGCAGAGCTTGATGAAACCATATGCGGTGATGATCCTTTGAGCTTTTTCGGCAAATGGCTGGCGGAAGCGGAGTCTGCACAAATAAGTGAGGTAAATGCCATGACCCTTGCCACTGTAGATGCAGCATCCAAACCACATGCACGTATTGTTTTATTAAAAGGCCTTGATGAAAAAGGCTTTGTTTTTTTTACAAATTATAACAGCGCAAAAGGGCAGGAACTTGTATTGCAGCCCTGTGGCGCTCTTGTTTTTTTCTGGAAAGAACTGGAAAGACAGGTTCGCATAGAAGGTAGGATCAGCAAGGTTTCTGCAGCTGAAAACGACCAGTATTTTAATTCCCGCCCTGAAGGTAGCAGGTTAGGTGCCTGGGCTTCTCCACAAAGCCAGGTTATAAGCGACAGAACTATTTTAGAGGAGAATTATAAAGTTTTTGAAGAAAAATTTTCAGGGACAGGTATACCCAGGCCTGAACATTGGGGTGGTTACAGGTTAGTGCCCGATAATATTGAGTTCTGGCAGGGACGCAGCAATCGTATGCATGACCGTATTCTTTTCAGTAAAAGCCACCATAATCACTGGGAAAAGAAACGTTTAGCTCCTTAAAGGTGTATCAGGAATATCCTTTTATATTATCTTGTCACTGTAAAGTATAAAATATGCAGTTGACATATAATAAGAAAATATTCTCCCTTCTGTTTCTTACCTTAGTAATAAGGATACTTACTGTTTTTATTATAGGCAAGACTCCCTGCATGGACATTACTTATTTTGCCCAGGCAGATAGAATTTTGCATAGTGCCGGGAAAGTGGATATTTATATTACTCCATCTTATGGCTTTATACTGTATTTTCTCAATATCATTTTTCATAGCCTATATATTTCCAGCGCTGTAGTTTATATTCTATTTTCGTTTGGGGCCGCTTTGATGTCGTGGTTAATAGCCAGGGACTTATTTGATGAAAGAAGCGGTTTGTTGACCTTACTTTTATTGCTATTTTTCCCCAACCTGACGGTGGCTGTGGCCGGGTATTCTCATACTGTGGTTGTAAGTTCCTTCTTCATATTACTAGGTGTATATATACTGTTACGGTTTTCTTCATCCGGCAAGAATTACTTCTACCCCGCCCTGTTCTTTTCTTTAACAACTGTTGCCGGAACCTATATCAGGCCTGAGTGTGTGCTTATATTGGGGGGTCTTTCTTTATTTATTTTTCTTAGAAATTCCCAGGCCCTGAAACAGAAGATATATTTCATGTCATTGTCTTTGCTCATTATCATCTCGGGCATTTTCCTGCATGCCGAATTAATTAAATATAAGTCGGCCAGCCAATATCCATCCGCCTTTAGCGACTCGAAGTACGTTTACATTACATATGTATGTACATTCTCAGATATAAAAAATGCATCTTTAGGCCAAATCGGTGCCAAAGGAAGTGCCGAATTCTCTGATTCGGTATCATTAAAACTAAGCGAAGATGCATTCGGAAGCCCTGAAAGCAACCACTGGTCTATATTCAGAGCTATTAAGAAAAATCCTAAAGTAGCTCTTACGCATGCCCTTTGGGTGGCTAAACAATGCCTGTTTGACGTTGGGCATCCCTTATTCTGTCCATTTTATATTTACTTTCTTGCCGGTGTGGGTATTTTCTTTTTAATAAAACAAAGGAGTACCAAGGCCTTAATTTTATTATATGGTATTTTCTTCATATCGCTGGTGCCATTGGCGTTTGCCCATGCAGAAATCAGGTATTTGATGAATTGTGTTTTCCCTATTGTTTTTTTAGCAGCTTTTGGAATTACCCAATTCGGCAGCACTAAAAAAGTGAATGCTGTTAGCCTGATCATTGTTGCAGCAAATTTCATCATTTACCTTATTTATCTTATCAACAATATGAGACTGGATAGTCTTTGCGGTTAATTAAAACTGGCTATTGGGGTGACCCTGCATTAGCGAATAAATCATTCAGATTAAATAATTTGAAACAAATCTTTGCTTTTTGGTTAATCTGGAATAATATATTAATTTTATAGCGTCCCGCAGCATACATATAGTTAGATCAGAAGAGTCTTATTTTTACAAATTGCAGGTATTACTTATGCCCGCTTTTGTTATGTGACCTTATTCGACTCGAATAGTGAAACATATTATTAACATGGAATACACATTTGCAATTCATTAATAAAAGTTAACGTTTTGTAAAGCAGACACTAAAATGCAATGAGGTACAATACTTCATTCTATTTTGCACTCTGAATTAACTATTGAAACAAGTTATGTTTATGAAAAAGCATCTAATAATATCAGTTCTGGCCGCAGTTTGTGTACTGTATATGTCCTCATGTACGGTTCCTGAACAGACTATTTATTTTAAAAATAACACACCAACTGATTCCACTGTTTTAATAACTAAAATTCCTCCTTATATACCAAGCAGGATAGCGCCTGATGATATATTGGCTATAAAAATTACCAGTATAAGTGATTTTACAGACAAGAACCCTGTAAGTATTTTTAATGACGGGGGTATAGCTTATGCTCTTACTCCTTCATTAGGTGGTGGTGGTGGTAGCTCCAGCGGTAGTGGTGTGTCAAGCGGAGGTATTAACGGATATCTTGTGGATAATCATGGCGATATTGATTTCCCCGTGATAGGCAAAATGCCGGTTGCCGGAAAGACTCTGAGAGAAGTGAAAGATATGATAGCCCAGAGACTCAGGGAGAATTATGTAAAAGACCCTGTTGTTGAAATCAGGATATTGAATTATAAAGTGACTGTAATAGGTGAAGTACGATATCCCGGTGTGGTTATTGCGCCTAACCACAGAATGAACGTATTGGAAGCAATAGCTGCTGCGGGTGATATCCAGTTAACCGGCCGCCGTGATAATTTGCTGGTAATGCGTGAACATGATGGCATACGTGAATTTGCCCGTGTAAACCTGAACAGTCGTAACGCATTTACAAATCCTTATTTCTATCTAAAACAAAATGATATTGTTTATGTGGAAGGTTCGAGAGTATCGCGCCAGGAAAATAATAACTCCATTTTCAGGTTCTACCTGCCATTTGCATCGGCAATTGTTGGGGCTTTCGTAGCATTTTTAGTTGTAAAAAATTTATCTAAATAATATTAAATACCAGAGGTGAATTCCATGGATTATCAACCATTAAAAACCGGATCAAACAGCGTTACTAACGTATCGCTGACTTCCAGTAGACGACAAACTGTACCATTTGACTTCAGGAGATTTGCTGCTGTTGTTCTGGCAAGCTGGTACTGGATATTATTATCCGTGCTGATCGCTCTTACTGTAGCCTTCCTGTATATACAGGTTACAAGGCCGGTATATGCTATTAAAAGCGCCCTGGTAGTAAACGAGGACGAGAACTCAAACAGTGATATCCTGGACAAGTTAAACCTGGTAAAGAAAACCCCTATTAACTTCTTCAATGAGATGAATGCGATTCACTCTGAAGACCTAGTAACACAGACAGTAGATTCTCTGAACCTGAATGTTACTTATTTTGTAAAGGGTAAACTGCACGATAACGAGCTTTATAGTGAAAGCCCTATCAGGTTGGTTTTTGATTCTGCGGGATATAAAGCAGACCATACTGAACTTACTGTAAAATACACTTCTGACGGACATTTCGATTTGCGTGAAAACGACCATACTGTAGATGTAAGCAATGATACATGGATAAACAGATCATACGGCCGCTTTAAAATAATATATGCAAATGATGCATCCGCTCCCAACAAATATTTAATGAACGAAATTACTGTCAGGATACATGCACCTGAATATACAGTAAGAAATATCTTAAATGATTTTAAAGTTACTTCAACAGATGGCAGAACAAGTGTAATGGACCTGAATTACAGGGACAATATTCCTGAACGTGGTGTTGATTTCCTGAATACTTTAATTCGTATATACTACCGCAATAAGCTTAAAAATATTGACTTGGGTGCTCAAAAAACCAGGGACTTTATTGACAGGCACAAAGCTGACCTGATGGGCGATTTACGCGCTGTTGACTCAAGTGTAGAAACTATCAAGGCTGATAATAATGTTTTGGACCTGCCTTCTGAAGCCAATACTTACGAGAACGAAAAGAACCTCCTGGACAAGAACATAGATGAGATGAGAGCCAAGAGAATGGCATTGATCAACCTGAGAAATCTGCTTAGAAACAGCAGGTACCAGATCGTAGTGCCTTTGGATATTCATGATAATATACTGGAGGGACTGATTAACCAATATAATGTATTAGTTCAAAAATTAGAAACTCAGGAAAAAGTACAGGAATTAGGTCCATCCAATCCATTCATGGTGCAAACTGTAGTAGAACTGGAAGCTTTGAAAAGACGTATGCTGGATGTGTTGAACAGAATATCGAGCACATTAGACACTGATATTGCGACTGTGACCGTGAAACAAAGTACCAATATTGCCCGTATAAAAAATATTCCGAGCATAGACAGGAACATTACTGAAGTGAAACGCGGATATGATGTATTGCAGAACATGTACCTGTTCCTTTTCCAGAAA
>CAIYVS010000075.1 GCA_903929655.1 uncultured Bacteroidota bacterium
CAGCGAACGAACATGAAGAATAAAATGAGGCAAACAATTTTGGTCATTAATGCTATTACACAAATTGCAGTGAACAATAAAGGATGAACACCTGCAGCCACTTTATCCATAAATGGGAAATTATAACCACCCCAGAATAATGTAGCGATAATGGCTGAACTGATAAACATATTAATATACTCAGAGAACAAATAAAAGCCCAATTTCATTGATGAATACTCCTGGTGATAACCCATGTTCAGTTCGCTATCACATTCTGGTAAGTCGAAAGGGGCCCGATTCAATTCTGCAAAGGCACAAACTAAGAATATAAGGAAACCCAAAGGTTGTTTAAAGAAATACCATGTAAACCAATGGCCATCCCAGAAGCCGTGTTGCTGTGCAACGATTTCGCGCAGGCTGAGAGAGCCTGTCATCATTAATAAAGCGATGAGACTGATGCCCATTGCCAGCTCATAAGATATAGCCTGGGAAGCGGCACGAATACTGCTTAGTAATGAAAATTTATTATTAGAGGCCCATCCGCCCAACATTACACCATATACACCAAGGCTCACCACGCCAAAAACAAATAAAATACCTATATTAATATCTGCAACCTGCAAAGAAATAATACGCCCCGAACTTGTAACATAATCAGGTCCCCATGGAATAACCGCGCTTGTCATGCAGGCAGTAAGCATTGCCAGGCATGGACCCATAATAAACAGGAAACGGGTGGAACGGTCAGGGATGATCTCCTCCTTCATAAAAAGTTTGATACCATCCGCCAGCGGCTGCAGCAAGCCAAACCAGCCTGCACGTGCGGGGCCTATGCGGTCTTGCATAACCGCAGCTACTTTACGCTCTGCCCAGGTTGAATACATGGCAATTCCCAAAGAGCCCATAAGGATCACAGAGATAAGTATCACTTTCTCTATTAAAAACGCTATATCAATTCCAAGTAACAGCATTGTCGCGCAAAAGTAATTTGTTAGATAAATTATTTATAGTCTTTTCTGTTTATCAAAATCATCTGAATGTGCGGGCCCTTCAATTTTTGAAAGATCGATATCAGGCTTATTCACATCACTTACATCATGTATATGCAACATTAACCTGGGTTGCTTGCCAATCACCTTATCAAGATACACAGGTTGCTTTGCTGTCCCTATATTGCCGGCATAATGTCCCTGGGATATTACACTCCTGCGGTCAATCTTAGACGGGCCTTCTATAACCCAGTCCTTCGTTTCTTTTTTATGGAAACGGCACTCGTTACATATCCATTCTTCCACCTCACCCCACTGGTCCTTGCGGGCTGTAACACGAAATACTTCATCACCCCTCATCCATAAACGCACTTTTCCGCTACAGGTAGGGCAATCCCTATGTGCATCCATCGGTTTGGTGAACCATACCCTGTTTTTAAAACGGAATGTTTTATCGGTGAGTGCTCCTACCGGGCACACATCTATCACATTGCCAATAAATTCATGGTCCAGAGATTTGCCCAGCAAAGTACTTATTTCTGCATGGTCGCCTCTTTCCAATATGCCATGCTCACGTTTGTCGGTAAGCTGGTCTGCAGCATACACACAACGGTAGCATAAGATGCAGCGTGTCATGTGTAATTGGATATAGGGGCCTATATCTTCTTTTTCGAAAGTGCGGCGTTGAAATTCGTAACGTGTTTTTTCAGAGCCATGTTCATAGCTCAGGTTCTGCAGATCACATTCCCCTGCCTGGTCGCAAACCGGGCAGTCAAGCGGATGATTTATTAAAAGCATTTCCACTATCCCTTTGCGCATATCCTGTGCTTTCTCAGAAGTCATGTTCTTCACTTCCATCCCGTCCATCACAGTAGTACGACAGCTTGCCATCAGCTTGGGCATGGGTCGGGGATCTTTTTCAGAACCTTTGCTCACCTCTACCAGGCAGGTACGGCATTTACCACCACTATCCTTTAACTTGCTATAATAGCACATAGCAGGGGGAGTAACATCTCCACCTATCATGCGGGCAGCATTTAAGATAGTTGTACCTGCCGGTACGTCTATCGTGATGTTATCTATTGTTACTTTCATTTTTTAATGTCTTACAATTTATTTTGCTAATCCGCTCGCTACATTTGGCGAACTTGGATTAACAGAAAGCTTTAATAATTTTGGATGGATAATAAGATCCATATCTTCCATGGGTATTGCTCCTAATAAACATTGATCTCCAAATACCATAGCACCTACAAAACATATCCTGTTATCAAACTCTACTTTTATCGGGCCTACATAAGGAACCAGTTTTGCAGAACCACCGGCTAAAATAACTTCCCTTTTTTGCAATTCATTAAGCCCTAACTGCAAAGCAAGATGTTGCGGAATGCATAAATAAGTCGCGCCGCTATCTACCAGGCAATTGGTTTCCAGACTTTGCTGCTGAGGCAAAACCGGGTTGGATAATTTAATATTTGCAAAAACTAATCCCATAATTTATTTAAGCACTAACAGGTATATGAATCGGGTCTGCATAATGTGCCAATCCATAATTCCTTCTTTGTGATTCTTCAGGATTTAAAACATGCCATTCAAATTCATCCCTGAAATGACGAATAGCTGCTGCCACCGGCCATGCTGCTGCATCACCTAGAGGACAAATAGTAGTTCCGTCAATTTTACGTTGTATATCCCAAAGCAAATCAATATCGCTCATTTTACCCTTACCATACTCCAGGTTCTTCAGTATTTTATACATCCAGCCGGTACCTTCCCTGCAAGGACTGCACTGACCGCAAGACTCGTGATTATAAAAACGTGCAAGTGTCATAGTATGGCGAACAACACATTGGTCTTCATCAAACACAATAAAACCACCAGAACCCATCATCGTACCTGTAACGAATCCACCATCAGACAAACTTTCATAGTTCATCAAACGGCTTTCTCCTTTCGCGGTTTTCAATAAAAGATTGGCAGGCAAAATAGGCACTGAAGAACCACCCGATATGCAGGCTTTTAATTTTTTTCCTTTAGGTATGCCACCACAATACTCATCGCTGAAGATAAATTCCTCAACAGAGATCGTCATGTCTATTTCATAAACACCGGGTTTGTTGATATTGCCACAAGCTGACATCAATTTCGTACCTGTAGATTTACCAATACCTATTTTGGCATACGCCTCAGCGCCCAGGTTGATGATAGGTACAACTGCTGCTAATGTCTCCACATTGTTCACAACTGTAGGCCGCATCCATACACCTTGTATAGCAGGGAATGGGGGTTTCATACGTGGGTTGCCACGCTTGCCTTCCAGCGATTCTATTAAAGCTGTTTCTTCACCACATATATAAGCTCCCGCACCACGATGCACATAAATTTCGCAATCGAAACCGGTGCCTAAAATATTTTTACCCAGCCAGCCATTATTTTTTGCTTCTGCAATGGCTTGTTCAAGGATATCAGTTATCCAATCATACTCACCGCGTATGTATATATAAGTGGTGTTGCTGCCCAATGCAAAACTACTAACGATCAAACCCTCGATCAAAAGATGTGGCAGGAACTCCATCAGGTAACGGTCCTTAAAAGTACCGGGCTCTGATTCATCCGCATTGCAAACCAAGTGACGTGGCACACCTTCCGGTTTGGCAAGGAAACTCCATTTCATACCAGTAGGGAAGCCTGCACCACCACGACCACGAAGACCGCTCTTCTTCACCTCTTCCACTATCTCTTCGGGCGTCATTTTCAGAGCCTTTTCTACCGCGCGATAGCCGCCATGCTTGCGGTAGGCATCGTAATAACGAATACCTTCCACATGTGCGTTCTCTAATAATAATTTTACTGCCATATACTAATCCTGTTTTATTACAGGACTTAATTAATCATTTAACAATTTTTCAAAATCTTCAATGCTCATTTGCAAATCTTCTTTAATGATTTTTCTCAACAAACCTTTTGGCATATCCTTAAATCCACTACCTTAGCACCACCATACACCACCCCAACAATGCACAAAAGCACAATCCTCACCCTTCTATTACTCCTCATACTATTAG
>CAIYVS010000076.1 GCA_903929655.1 uncultured Bacteroidota bacterium
ACCAGATATTTATACACGATACAACTATATTAGATATTGGTGCTGTCCCCGGATATGATTATAAATTAATATATCCAAATCTTGGCAGAACTTATACCTTCACTAACATAATATACACTAAAAATATAACCCAAAATGCCGGTTATCAATGTGGAAAAGGACCTGAAAATCTTGGCTGTGATAATGATTTCATTGCATGTACCATAAATGGACAGAACTATTCATTTAATTCAACCGATAAGCGTCCGATCTATTATTTTTCAAAATAATAGTGATTATTTCTCGTCCTCTTCGGGACTCGCTGTAATCAAGACCTCATTCCTCATAATTCGTTTTGGGGACAGTTGTTGGTGCAGTGCAAAAACATAAACCAGTGGGCTTTATATGAGCTTCGTAGCCCTGATGTGCGAGTCTTGTGGAAAAAGCAGAGAATTGCCCATGACAGAATGGGTCTGGTCCCGAAAAGGAGACCCACCTACTGACGGAAATAGGGTGAGCTAGGGCTGAACAGAAGAGCCTCTTCGAACAATTCGAGAAAGCTATTTTTGTATTTTACCTTACTTTATCAAATTTGTTATTAATCATGTACAGAATCTTACTGTTTTTTGTTTTCTGTTTTGGCAAAACTTTTGCGCAAAGTCTCCCGTCTGACCAGCCAATATATGATTATGTTGAGCTAATGCCGAATTTTGATGGTGGCATTGAAAATTATTTGTCGGATCATTTGCTATATCCAAAACCCGCAGTTGATAGCTTGTTGGAAGGTAAAGTAATTTTAAAATTTATAGTTAATGCAAACGGCACATTAAAGAATATTAAGATAGTAAAATCGGTCCACCCATTATTGGATAGTGAAGCGGTTAGGGTTGTAGAAAATATGCCGACATGGATACCTGGCAGAAAAGAAGGCAATAAAGTAAATACTTATTTTACTATGCCTGTTTCGTTCAAACTAAATGAAACACTAAGAGATAGTATCTGTTTATCACCAGATATTGCTCCAAAATTTAGAGGAAAAAGTGATGGTTTGTGTTTATTTGTACATTCCAATACAGAATATCCTCCCAAGGCTTTGCAGAATAATATTCAGGGTGACGTTGCCGTAAAATTAATAATTGATAAAGAAGGAAAAATAAGCCAGAGTTACGTGACAAGGACCAACGATACCATTTTTAACTCAGCTATATTAACTATGCTGCAAAAAAATCCTATATGGAATCCGGCAATAAAGAATGGTAAGCCCATTGCATCAAAGCTGAATCTCAATTTTACTTTTAGTATCAATAAAAACGGGAAAGGTGATTTACTGCCAGAAATATTTGTTAATGAATATCCCAAGTCTAACATCGGAATAATTGAATACCTAAACAAAGAAGTGCCTTATGAATACCTTTTAAAGAAAGGTCTTGAAAAATTGCATGGAATAGTTGAGTTTAGTTACGCCATTGATGAAGACGGCAGATTAAAGGATGTGCATGTCACAAAATCTGTTTCTCCTGCTTTAGATACGGAAATAACAAAAGCCCTATTGCGAATGCCTAAATTTGTTCCTGCAACCCAAAATTGCAAGGATATTATATTCTTTAATTCGGTAAGATTTATCTTATAAACCCTTTTGCACTTAAAGAAAAAAAATCACACTAAGCTATCGCGATTGCAAAAGCTGTGTACATATCTATAGGGAAAGATGGGCTTTGGCTTCAAGGCCTGGGTATGTACGGGTCAGGGCAGACCATACAGGACAAAAAATGTTCAGTCAGTAGGCGTTCTCCGCTTCGGGACTCGCCCTAATCACGGCCCCTCATTCCTCATAATTGATCTGCTGTTAAATGATAGCTATTTCGGCAGTAGGGGATAGCCGCCCAAAATAAAGAGGTTAAGGAATTAATTATTCATGGCTATTAAAATGCCCCTTCAATACTATAGGTTAATTTCCTTTGGGAGTCTTCGTCTTTCCCTCCTCATTATTGATTTTTGCTACAAAACCATAACTATGTTCTGGGCGCCGGATGTGGATCTTTATATACTATATTTTTATCTTTGTAGTTGTTAAATTGAAATATATTTTCATAATTTTGTTGCAGACCTAAATTATCATCATCATGCAAAAGGCTAGAAGACGGGTTCTCGTATTAATTGGATGTGTTATCATTACGATAATAATCAGTATTATTTTTGATGGCTATCCCTTAAACAAGCCCAAATTATCGCAAGACCTTTCGTTGGTATTTCTTGTTCTGCTTATTAATTCAATCGTTCGGGATTTTCAAAGAGAGTATAAAGAAAAACAACAAAAAGAAAA
>CAIYVS010000077.1 GCA_903929655.1 uncultured Bacteroidota bacterium
CAAATAAGGCTGACGCAGAAGCGCTAAGTGCGCTTCTCGCAAAAAGCGGTTTCTCGACGTTAGCGGTGCAGCAAATTGATAAAGATAAATGCAATCTCGACAAGAACACCAACATTCTAGAAGTTTGGTTCAAAGGTACCTCCTGACAATTACCTGCTGCATTTCGTGCGAAATTCGAAAGATTTTTTAAAAGTTTCGCTTTTTCTAAAAATTTTATGAAGCGTGGTTCTTTTCGTAAATTATCCATGTCCTTATCACTGGAAACTTCATCATAATCATAATTTTCCGATTTCTCCAGGTAATCAAGTGCGTTCTTCTTATCACCAGTTTTTGCATAAAGACATGCCAAAATATAATACTCTTCTTCTATTATCCATTTAAAATTCTCTTTCTCTTTGCCTTTAAGTTTATTATAAGCAGTGGAGAATTCACTAAGGCTTTTCCTGTAGCCTGCTATGTCATTATTAGCATAGGCTTTCAGCATCTGGTATTTTTCCTTCTTTGCAAAAGCATGAAATGCGTTGTTGTCCTGTGCATGGGTTTCTGCAAATGATGCTAATAAAAACATGCAAAATACAATGCTGAGTTTTGACATAAGATAACAGCCCTTTGTTAGTGCTTATTCACAAAATACATTTATTTTTATACGAAAACAAAAAACGGGGCTACACATTTTATCCTGCTTCCAACCAAATGGGCTTATTTTTTTGGGGGTTATTGCTTAGGATGGGAGCAGGGTGGTGTTGAGGGGTGAATCGTATCTAATGTTAGTAATAGTAGATCGTCGAGAGCGGGGATTAATATTAAGTATATGTTTTATTTTTCAGACCAGTTTATTTAGTGATGTGAATAAGTGTGGATTAAGTCTGTAGAAAAACTATCCTTGGTCGCATAAGTTCCTCAAATCTCAATATTAAGCCTGTGTTATTTTTGTTTTAAATTTTTGTTCACACCATGTTACGATATTAAGATGCTCTTTTTTATACACAGGCAAGTTTATCCCCAATCCACATTTTAGTGTTAGTTGGCTTATTTTACTGGTTGTTCGCTTGTGGAAAAACTATTAGTATTTTTGCTGCTAGTATTTTTTTGGGTAAATACTATAGTGGGTAAGTTTTTTAATCCCCATTTCCACAGCCCTAATTAGTAATAGTCTTTTTTTAAAGAAAATAAATATAGATATTATTATGAGTGTGAATATCGGAACAGCGAAGGATGAATTAGATAAAAATGGATTTTTAGACATGGATATTGATCCTGCTTTGGACCTCTTTGATGAAATAAATAAGCTGAAGCAGGAAAAGAATGCGGTGATACTAGCCCACTATTACCAGGAGCCGGATATACAAGATATTGCCGACTATATAGGCGATAGCTTGGGGCTGGCGCAGAAAGCAGAACAAACGAAAGCAGACATGATCGTTTTTGCGGGTGTGCATTTTATGGCCGAGACTGCAAAAATTTTAAACCCGAGTAAGAAAGTTTTATTACCAGATCTTAAAGCAGGATGTTCATTAAGCGATTCCTGTCCACCGCCCTTGTTTAAAGCGTTTAAGGAAAAACATCCGGAGCATCTGGTTATTTCCTATATCAATTGTTCTGCGGGTATAAAGGCTTTGAGTGATATTATCTGTACTTCATCGAATGCCAAAGCCATTGTAGATAGTTTGCCAAAGGAACAGAAGATCATTTTTGCACCGGATAAGAACCTGGGGGCTTATATCAACAAAACGAGCGGAAGGAATATGCTGTTATGGAACGGGGCCTGCATGGTGCATGAAATATTTTCGCTGGAAAAAATAATGAAGCTGAAGGAGCGTAATCCGGCGGCAAAGATCATTGCTCATCCTGAATGTGAAGATGCGGTATTGAGGATGGCTGATTTTGTGGGTTCTACAACACAAATGCTCAAGTATACAGAAACAGATATTACAAATATATTTATTGTTGCCACAGAAGCAGGCATTTTACATAAAATGCAGCAGAATTCTCCAGGAAAAACATTTATTGCTGCTCCCCCAGATAATGCCTGCGCCTGTAATGATTGCCCGCACATGAAGTTGAATACTTTAGATAAACTTTATTTATGTTTAAAATATGAGGTGCCTGAAATAAACATGAATGAGGACCTGAGACTAGCAGCAAAAAAACCGATTGACAAAATGCTGGAGCTTAGCAGGGGCTTTGGGCTTGGCGTATAATAATTAAAAAATATTTTTTTATCCTCTATTTTGGCTTTATTTTTGTTTATAGTAAAATATACTCTTATTTTGTAAGGCTATCTTAAAAAAAATATTATTCAAATGAAAAAGGGATTACTTAAAATTGGTTTAGGTGCCGGTTTGATCTTATCAAGCTATTTTGGCATTGCTCAGCCTGCAGTGCAACCAGCGAGTTTTGGTTTTATCAATGGCCAGACGATATCCAACTGGTATCAGGATTATGTAGGCACACGTTTCATCATTACAACACCAGCAAATATTGCAGGCGAGAAATTACATATTGCGGCACCGGCAGCAAGTGTAGCAGGCAGTACCTGGGGTATTTTAGGTACACCGCCTAATGTTCCTATCGTTGATTCTCAGATTATAGAGGGTGCTGCAGATTCTACTGCCTGTGGTGGTCTGGATAATGGTACTAGTCCTTATCCGAGCATGCTGGGTAAAGTTGCGCTTATCTATCGTAATACCGGTACACCAACAGCTTGTGAGTTTGGCTGGAAGGCTCTGAAAGCACAGCAGAAAGGTGCAATTGCATGTATCATTGTTAATAACCTCAACAATGGTGTTGTTGGTATGGCTGGTGGTACTTATGGTGGAGGTGTTACTATCCCAGTGTACATGATATCTCAAACAGATGGTGATGCGATCGTTAATGCATTACATGCCGGTGATACGGTTAGGATCACTATCACTCCATGGGGTCATGGAGCCACTAATGATCTTGGTTTTGTATTTAATGGTGGTAGTGTTTGGCATGACTATGCTATTCCAAACTACGAATTGAACAGTTCAAATGGTAACCCGGCTGCTTTTAAGCAAGTGGATGGTGCTTATGTTGCAAACTTCGGTTCCACAACACAGCAGAATGTTAAACTCAGTTCTACTCTTTCTTTCACTCCTAATAGTAGTTCTACAACATCTGTTGTAAGGTCTGATACTACCAGGATTGATAGTTTCCCTGCTATTGATTCAATTGTTGTTATGTATAATAATGCTAATATTTATGATGTGCATAATGGCGGTAACGGAAAGGGTAGATATGATATTACTTATAATGTGAATAGTTCTACTTCTGACGATTTCCCTAATGATAATACTTCTACTTATTCTTTCTACACAACAGATAGCGTATATTCAAAAGGTAAATATGATTTTGCAAATGGTGTGCCTTACAGCGCTACATATATTAATGGCTTAACCGGCGACCCCGAGGTATTGGCTGGTCCGATGTATTATGTTGCTACCGGCGGCCACTATGCTGCAAAAACGCAATTTTCAGTTATTCAAATTCCTTCAGGTGGCATACCTGGTGGTCTCTTACCTAGTGGTCAGCCTTTCCCTGTTTACCTGTTTAAATGGGTTGATAGTCCTAGTACGTTCTATAATGATTCATTAGTTGAGGCTTCTGAGCTACAGAATCCTGCAAGTCTTGTTGGTGTTGCTCAATATTCATTTGGTGGTACCGACAGTTCATGGGAGACATTTACAGTTCCTTTTTCACGTTTAGATTCTCCCGGCCTTCTTCCTGCACTGGATGCAAATTCATGGTATTGGGTAGCAGCAGATCTTCCACCAACTTATGCTATCGGTTATGATGGTTTCACAAACTATTATCCCAGGACTTACGGCGTTTACAAATATATGGGCAATAAAGAATCATGGGGTTTAATTGATTCCGGTGGACACGACTATTTATTAACGCTTCCTGAAGCA
>CAIYVS010000078.1 GCA_903929655.1 uncultured Bacteroidota bacterium
GTTGGGACTCGAACCCAAGACCCATACATTAAAAGTGTATTGCTCTACCAACTGAGCTACGGAATCATTAAAATATTTTGAGGCCAAGTAAAAGGAAATGCAGAATTTAAAATTGTCATGCACTATCCCAAAGAGCTATAGAATCAAAATAATAATCAATAAAAAAAGAACTAAAAATGTGCCATCCCTTTTCGGAACGGGACGCAAAGATAGGAATATCCTATTTTTCTCAAAAGATTTTTTAATAAAAAGTAAGAATATCTCTGAAGTTCTTGTTGGTAAAGACTTTTAAAGGATATAAACAATCTTTATTTAAAACAATACTACCACTTTTAGGTTTAACAGGCGGGATGTGAGTCGATTAGGCACTGCAAATATTTTATTGGTGGTCTGGTCTTGTATATAGGTATAAGATAAGGTGTTCTGAATGTCGAGAAGGTTAAATACTTCCAGGCTTGCCCAAATGCTCTTGAGATTATTGAAATAACTATGTGCATGATGGTCTCTGCGTGTACCATCTAATAATAATGCAGAAAATCCGATGTCTACGCGTTTATAATCGGGTATGCGTAAACTATTGTCGTAAATAGGCAGGCTGGGGGGGCCAACAGGGAGACCGGTTGCATACAGTACATTCAGGTGCATTTTAAAATTCTTGTTTCTGGGCAGGTAGTCTTCAAAGTACATACCGAGCATAAAACGCTGATCTGATGGTAATGGGAAATACCCGGTAAAAGAACTATTGTCTGTAAGTTTTTGTTCTGCTTTCATGAGGCCTATACTGATCCATGAGGTAGCATCTTTCACGATATCTCCATACAGGCGCAATTCGCCACCATATATATATCCTACTGCGTCATTTTTTGCTGTGTAGCGGATGCTGACATTGTCATAGGTGTATGGGTCAATGTCCCAGAGGTTTTTATAGTATAATTCTGCGGTTACTTTAAAAGGACGATCATACAATTTATAATTGTAATCGGCTCCCAACACGGTATGATAAGATTTCTGTGCCTTGAGGTTGGTATTTACGTTGCCTTCAAAATCACGCATTTCGCGGTAAAAGGGTGGTTGTGCGTACAAGCCTGTTGCAAATTTGAAAACGACATCACGTTCCCATAAAGGTTTATACGCCAATTGAAGACGTGGACTGATGATGAGTTCATTATTCAGTGAACTGTAGTTGAAGCGTACTCCTGCAGAGCCTGTTATCCTTAATGAATCCCTGAAACGGAAATTATCCTGGATAAAACCATCGTAGCGGGCATAATTGAAGGTGGCAGACGAGTTATAATAGTAGGCCATCTTTAGGGTGTCGCCATAGGGCTGCGTAAAGCCTGCGGAGTCTCTTCTTTCCCATTCATGCAGATTATCGTTAATGCTGGTAATATTGGCATCAAGCCCCCATTGTATAAAATGATTGCCGGCATCGTAAGAGCCCCTGAAACCGGCGTTGCCGAGGTTGATATTGAGGTAATCGCGGGTGTAGTCTTGTATGATGCCTGTGCCTAATGCTGCCACTATTTGTCCGAAGTTTTGCTTGCTGAGGTCGGTTTGCAGTTCTCCAAAAAGATACTCACCGCTTATATCATAAGTTTGCTGTTCATTCGTCTGAAAACCTGATACCAGGAATTTGAGTTTTAATCTATCGTTGGGGTGATAGGTGGTGGAAATGCCGCCAAAGCGAGAGTCGAACTGGTCTATCTCATTACCGGTATAAAAGACTCTTAACTGGTAAGCCTGGTTCAGAACACCAAAACTGGTGGTTTGGTCTTCGGGTTCAAAAGTAAATCGGTTGCGGGCATAGTTTGCGATCACTTCCATGTCCCACTTTGCATTGAATTTGTAATCTACAAGTGCCTGTATATCTGTAAAAGACGGATTGTACACACCTTTAGTAGGCTGTGCCTGTAAAATATATTGATTGCTTTTTTGCCTGACTCCTACCAGGTAGGTAAGCTTTTTGTTTTTGGATATGCCCTCCAGGTGCAGATTTGCGCCCAGCATGCTTAACATTACAGAACCTGCGAATTGTGTGGGTGTTTTATAGGTAACATCTAAAACGCTGGACATTTTATCTCCGTACCTGGCCTGAAAACCACCTACAGAAAAGCTGACGTTTGAAACGAGGTCTGAGTTTACAAAGCTTAAACCTTCCTGCTGGCCGGAGCGCACCAGGAATGGCCTGTAAACCTCAAAATCGTTTACATACACCAGGTTCTCGTCATAGTTGCCGCCACGAACACTGTATTGCGATGTGAGTTCATTATGTGACCCCACATAGGTTTTTATCATGGCAGTTATCGGGTCAACGGGAGTTACTATTTCTTTTAGTTTGGAAGTGTTGAGTTGTATGCCAAATGGATCGCTCTTTTCTCTTGCAGCTTTTACTTCAACTCCAATCAGAGATTTAGATTCGGTTTTTAATATGATATCTACGTTTTCGTATTGTCCGGCACTTAAGCTGACGGTTTTAAGTTTTGCCTGGTAGCCTACAAAGCTATATATGATGTCCAATTTTTTGCCGGCGGGTACTTCCAGGGTATAATATCCTTTAGCGTCTGTATGGGTGCCTATGCTGGTGCCTTCTGCCGCCACAGTTACCTGCTCAATAGCATGGCCTGTCTCGTCCTTCACTTTGCCGCTAATGGTGCCATGTTGTGCATAAACGCAACATGGTATAAGAATTAATAGTATTAAGGAGGATAGTTTAGCAGGCATATACTTCAACAACGATAAAAATGCATATTTATTTTTGAAGGTACTTCAATCTTTTAATAGTATCTGCCTGGTCTGTAGAAGAGAATACAGTATTTCCTGCCACCAGCACGTCAGCTCCTTCCATTATAAGGCCGGGGGCATTATCTGTTGTCACACCGCCATCAATCTCTATCAGGGTAGATGCGCCAGAGTCTGTTATCATTTGTTTCAGTGTCCGTATCTTATGGATAGTTTGCTTGATGAATTTCTGTCCGCCAAAGCCGGGGTTAACACTCATCATACAAACCAGGTCGATATCGCCTATTACATCTTCCAGAAATTGCACGGGTGTGGCCGGATTAATTGCAACTCCCGCCTTCATGCCCAGGCTTTTTATTACCTGGAGGTTGCGGTGCAGATGCGGCGATACTTCATAATGAACACTTAAAATATCGGCACCTGCTTTTGCAAAATCTTCAAAATATCTTTCGGGTTCCAATATCATGAGGTGCACATCAAAAGGTTTTTTAGCCTTTTTTTTCATCGCCGCAATAATGGGCATTCCAAATGTAATATTGGGCACAAAGCGGCCATCCATTACATCCAAGTGAAACCAGTCTGCTTCACTATTGTTCACCATTTCTATATCTTTTTCCAGGTTCAGGAAATTGGCAGAAAGCATGGAAGGCGCTATAATTGGCATATTTATTTATGATTATTTTCTTGTTAATAATTTTTATTTTGTCTCAATGAGTGCTTAGTAGTTTTCGATTTATGATTGTATTCGATTGTCTTAAAACTATATACCTTTTCAGCACTCCATTGACCTATTTAACCTATCAACTTCTCAGCCTACTTCCCTCCCAGTCTTTTTAGACCTTCGCTGGCCTCCTTGTATTTACTGTTAAATACCAGGGCTTGTTTGTAGTCCTCTATGGCCTCCTGATTTTTATGCATCATCTCATTGCAAAGGCCACGGTTGTAGTAGGCCCCGGCGTTATTAGGCTCAATTTTAGTAACCAGGTCATATTGATGTCGTGCTTTTTCCAGCGAATCTTGTTGTATCAGTATCCAGCCTGTATTAAAATACGCATCGGCATATTGATGGTCGCGTATGATACAGTCCCTGTATTCCAGTTTTGCTTTTACAAAATCATTATTGTCTTTGTAAAAAACCCCTTTTGCAAATATCGGAAAGACGTCTGTTGTGTCGAGTTTAAATGCATTATCATAATACTTGAGGCATATGGGGTTTTTCTGCATGGCATAAAGTTCTCCCAATTGTATTATTGAAGGCCTATAATCGGGATTAGTTTGTACAGAGGTAAGAAAACTGGAGATGGCTTTAGAGGTGTCATTCATATCCTTATAGATCATTCCTTTCAGGAAATAGGCTTCCGGATTAAATACATCATGGCGAAGGACCGTATTGATCTCTGCCAGGCCTTTATTATATTCTTTTATAAAAAGGAACATCTTGGCTATTTTAAGATGCGCCTTTGCGTCTTCGGGGTTTAGTTTTATGGCCATTTGCAACCAGGTAACCGAACCTGAGATATCCTTGTGCTCAAACAGGAGGTCGCCAACGGCACTGAAATATTCGGCCTTAGTAGAGTCGAGGCTCGCAGCCTTTTTGTAATCAGACAGCGCCAGGGAGTCTCTCTCCAGTTTGTGTAAAATATTAGCACGCTGAAAATAAAGTTCCGGTTTAGTAGGGTTGCTATTTATTTGTTCGGAGATATTTTTTAATGCGGGCGTCTTAAAAATAGGATCGCTATTACTTTCAGTGCTGTTTTTGTTTTTACAGGCACTAAGCAGCAATATCCATAATAATGCGAGGGAAAAAGTTTTTATCCATGCGTTTTGCATGGCGCAAACTTAGGAAATATTCTGCTTGTCCTTAAATCAATCGTTAATAAGATTTTCAGCGCTTGTTAATCAGATATAAAGCAGTGGTTAAGCACGGCATAATATTTCCGATTCCTTTTTTTGAGCAGCACCTTTGTCCCGGATAAAAAAGAAAAAATGAAAAAGATAATTTTTGAATATTTCCTTATTCCGTTGGCGGTAAAAAGCTATATGTTTATTGGCTCGGCACTATATAAAGCCCGTAAAATGAAAGAAAGCATTAGTAATTTTAAGTTTTCTCCAGATAAGGCCAAGATCAAGCCAAGCATACATTGATATTATTTATTAATGTGTTCTAAGTCCTGA
>CAIYVS010000079.1 GCA_903929655.1 uncultured Bacteroidota bacterium
GCCAACTCATTCCCACCAAAAGCAATCACAACAATGAACGGGATCAGAACAATTGACAATATTTTATTTATTAAAAATACATTAAATAAATAATGCTCGGTCATTGTTTCCACCTTAAAAGCCCATCCGCTAAACCTTACAACAGCATATTTTCCTGCATAGATAGCCATCATACTGATAATTAATAAACTTATAAACAAGGACGGCGCAAGCGCTCCCCCGCGTTGGGGTGTATGAAGTTTTACCACAAAATAAACATACATACCTGCCGACATAGTAAAAAAAACATTCATTAGCAGGTTCGGAATGCCGGCAGTTTGCAACTGGTCCTTTAGCTGGCGATTACTAAGTGTAGTATTAAAAAATGCCTTCCACAGATTACTGAAGTAACGTGTATCAACAACCCTTATCACCCCAAGCAAAAAACAAAGAAATAACAGCAAATAAAAATCACCACTTTGGTCTATGTACAAATGCCTGTCAGCAATGCCCGATACAATATTATGGCTCGATAACATGGGGTGTACAGACAAAAAACTATCCATCATGCGAGCAGAACCCTGCTGCATTTGAACCAGTGCACTATCTGAAAAGCGCTGAACACCATAATGCCATTGCAGCACTTTTGCACCTGTTTCACCAGCCGACAATAACACCAAAACGGCGATAGTAAATAAAACTTTCCTGTGAAAATACATATTGCTGATCTCGCAAAATTAATCGATTGTGAGGAATTGAGATCGGCAACTTATCAACATCGTACATATAAGGGGATACGCTATTCTTTTACCATCTTCATAATGCTTCTTTCTCCGCTTTTGTTCCTCAGCTCCAGCAAATAGCTGCCTTTACTGAAATGGGCAAAATTGACATGCTCCAGGTAATTATTTATAGTTCCTGTATATATTTCCTGTCCAACAATATTGTAAATATGAACTACAGAACCAATTTCAGCACCTTCTATATTTAATTCATCACCAACTGGGTTCGGCCACACACCTGGCTCCCCCTTTAGGGGGCTGGGGGGTATTGCTGTTGTACCGCCTGCGCAGGCAATCGAAGAATCGGGAGTAGTACAAGGCACACTGCTGTAAGTTACCATGCAAATAATGTCTGTGGGACTCACATTATTATTTGAATAAGTAGAAGTAGTTGCACCAGGTATAAATACACCGTTTTTTGTCCATTTATAACTAAGTCCTGGACCTCCGTTACTAACATGCCCGGTAAATGTAACAATGTCACCCGAGACAAAGGGATATGGATAAATAGAAACATTGGTTTGTGGCGGCGGAATAGATATCAGGTTAGCCTGCAATGAATTGCTGACAGCCGAAATAGTATCCTGGCAAATCAAATTACTATTGATCTGGCAATTAATTATATCTCCATTGCTCAAAGAACTGGTAGCGTACACTGCATTCGTAGCACCGTTTATAGCACTACCATTTTTTTGCCATTGATAAACTGGGCTTCCCGCGTTTCCGGGTGTGGCTGTAAAAGTAAGATTAGTATTTACGCAAACCGTATCTCCCGGTGTTACATTTATATGTATAATTGGTGGGCCGGGAGAAGGGTGCACTGTAATATTAACACTTAAAGTGTCAGTACAGCCATTCAGCGAAATCAGGACATAATATGTGCCTGATGCACTGACTGTAACCGGGTAAATAAACGGATTTTGAATTAACGACGAATAAGGACCAGGTCCGTTCCAGTTATACGAAACACCACTGCTGCTACTGTTCGCAAACAATTGCAAAGTATCAGACTCGCAAACAGGGTTGTTATTGCCAATGCTGGGCGATAGAGGATTAATTTTTACAGGCAAAGTAACATTTTGAGTATTGGTACACCCATTCGCAGTTAAGGTATAAATGTAAATAACGTTCACAGTATTAGTGCTCGTGTTCACCAACGATTCACTTATATAGCCATTACCATAAGCAGCTGCATTGCTGACACCTGCAACCAATGGCCTGCTCCAGCTAAAACTGGTACCCGCAGTTGCAGACGCAGGGGTATAACTAAATAATGCATTACTGCATATCGCATTAGGACTGAGACTACTACTTAAAACAGGCTTGGGCTTTACCGTAACACTTACATTTTGTGTATCTGTACACCCATTTGCAGCCAAGACGTAAACATAGTTTACATATACCTGCCCTGTACCCGTATTTATAAGAGCCTCATGCACGTTGCCTGTACTATTTGCAGCTGCATTGCTGATACCCGCAACAACTGCACGGCTCCAATTGAAACTGGTACCGCTCGTAGCGCTTCCGGGTATGTAATTAAGTGTATCACTACTACAGATAGAAGGAGGGTAAAGACTGCTGCTTAATACCGGTTTCGGATTAATGCTTACTACAACATTCTGCGTATTTGAGCAGCCGTTGGCACCTATAGTATAAGTGTAAGTAACGTTTAACGGGTTAGAGGTAATATTGATCAATGTTTCATTAATTCCTCCGTTTCCAGCAGCAGCCAGGTTACTGATTCCCGCCACTGCAGCACGGCTCCAGTTGAATACAGCCCCACTGCTTGCGCAGGAAGGTGTATAACTGAATGCTGCATTACTGCAACTTGCAGTAGGGTTGAGACTGCTGCTTAAAACAGGTTTGGCTCTAACACTATCCGAAACACTCTGAGTATTTACACAACCGCTTGCAGTAAGGGTATAATTGTAAATTACATTTACGGGAATACTAAAAGTATCAATCAGTACTTCGTGCACATTTCCAAAACCGTAGCTACTCTGGTTACTGATACCAAATACTACAGGCCGGCTCCAGCTAAAACTTGTAAAGCTCGTAGCACTAGTTGGCGTGTAACTAAAAGTGTCATTACTGCATATAGCAGCAGGATTAAGACTGCTGCTTAAAACAGGCTTAGGCTTCACACTTACAACAACACTTTGGGTATTTGCGCAACCGTTATAGCTCAATGTATATACATAAGTAACATTTACAACAGCACTGGTAGTATTCACCAGCGATTCATGTATGCTGCCCATGCCTGCATTAGCTGTATTGCTGATACCCGCCACCACTCCACGGTTCCAGCTAAAAACAGTATTGACTATTGTACTGGCTGGCACATAGCTAAAAGTATCACTACTGCATATTGCCGCCGGACTTAGACTGCTGCTTAATGAAGCGCTTGGTATAATGCTCACGATAACACTATCTGTCCTGGAACAACCACTGCTATCCATCACTGTAACATGGTAAGTTGTATTTGATAAAGGAGATGCTGTTGGGCCGGAACATGTATTGCAGCTCAGGCTGCCACCTGGCGTCCAGGAATAGCTCAGCGGCGCTATTCCCCCACTGGCACCTGCATGCAGCAAAACTGAAGAATTAGTGCAAATAGCCGTATCATTGGACGCATTAACCTGCAAACTGGAAATAATGATACGGGTGGTAAGCGTATCAGGGCAACCATAACCCGAATAGGGGGTTAAAATAACTTTATAAGTCGTACTGGTGCTCGGAGTAAGAATACTCATAGTTTGTCCGGTAGCAATCGTTGTACTATATGTTGAATCTTTCCAGGTATAGCTTTGGTATCCGGGCGGAGCACTTAATGTGGTGTAACCGGAAAGGTTGCACTGCACAGTAGATATTTGAAACAAACCACAACTCATATCCAGATAACCATATCCGAAATGTCCTCCTAGTGCACAATCCCCGGTGGCAAAATCTATAATCATAGTATGCCCTCCGTAACCAGACAAATTGATAATACCCGTTGTCCATGATTTGTAATAGACATTTGTAGTCCCTGGTGCCAATGTAAAACCTGGCAGTGAACTCGTAGTCACATAAGAAAAAGTATTGCAAGGGAGCGGGTTACCTGTTGCGGAATCATTCACTGCAATCTGGTAACGGGGTTGTTGTCCTGCGCTGTGCCCCCCGTCTTGCAAAACAACAGCGTACCGGTAAATCAATTCATAATTGGCAACGCCGCTGGGAACATGCACATAATAACGGGCTTTTTCTGCCTGTGCACCGGCTGAATCATTTCCCAATCTGAAAGAATAACTACCTCCATTCGGCGATACAACTGGGAAACCTCCATACGGGTCATTCCCAGTGCCGCTTGTCAAAGTGTGCCTGTTTATTACAGGGCTTGTTGATGTTGGCGTATTGATTGGACAACAATTACCAACATAGTAGTGCCAATAACTAAGGTTACCTAATTCAAAATCAATATTAGGAGGACAGCTGTTTTGTGAATAAACAGTTGACCAGGATAATATTGCCAAAATGAATGTTAGGTATTTAGTCATTCATTACTTTTTAAACCCTATTTGATATTATAA
>CAIYVS010000080.1 GCA_903929655.1 uncultured Bacteroidota bacterium
TTGTATAATGATCTTGCTACTATAGTTAATATCAGCAGATTTGATGCTGATGAAATACATACCAGCTTTCAGGCTTGACAGGTTTAGTCTTGTAAGACCTGCATTGATTGGAGCCTCAAACACTTTATGACCAACAACATCTGATATGACTGCTTTGGCAGCAACATTGCTTGTGATGTTTGCAACACCTGTGGTCGGGTTAGGATAAATATGTATGTCGCTCTCTGTATTCACATTTTGAATTCCCGTTGTCATTGGGGTAATGGTTTTTGAAATAGTGTGCTCCTGGAAATTGATATTGCTGAAGGAAGGGGTTCTTGTCCTGATGTAAATGCTGCTCCATGGCGTGGTGGCATAGTTCATTTCTTCCGGGTAAATGAAATAGGTACCTACAGGTATATTGCTGAAAGAATAATTGCCATTGGCATCGGTATAGGTATGGTAAAGAAAGCGGCCATTTACATTTTCCAGCAATATCAGCAGGCTGTCAACAGGAGCACCCGTTTCTTTTGTGCCTTTATTGGCCCCTGCATTTACATTACCGGCAATAAATCCGGGTCCAGCGGTTACACTATCCTGCTGCATAATGATATTGTGATTGGGCGATGAACCTGTACCTGAATAATAGATGTGGTCGGCACCACTCCAGTGCAGGCTGTCGTAACTGTAAGTTGGTACCGGGCCAATGCCTGAGACGGGTCCGTTGGTGATCATGGCCTTTACAATATAATCGCCCGCAGCTTCGTTGGCGAAATGATAATAAGCCAAATAAGATGTCCCGCTGATATTGGTGGAATCGACTGCGCTTAATGTGTTCGCAGATGAATCGTAAACTATAAGCCAAACTTTGAATGCAGGGTTTGATGGATTGGAGGAGTCAGGATTAATAAAGATAGCTCCTGATATGCTATTCCCAACCAAAATAGCCTGCCTGGCCGTATCTGAGCACTGAAGGCTGTTTGTTGCTGAATCCAGCCAGTTTGTTATAAGTGTCACGGTATCTGATCCTGATACAGAGTAAGTATGAACCGGGTTTGTTGAAGTATCACTTGAGCCATCTCCGAAGTGCCACAGGTAAGAAATAGTTTGCCAGCCGGCCGGCAAAGCAGAATTATTTGTAAAGCTTGCAGTATAGTAGCTTACACTTGCCGAGAAGCCGGAACTGTCTGTATTGCAATCGGGCAGATTAATGCAGGTAATATTACTGAAGCAGGAGGCATTTGATGCCGGGTATTCAACAAATCCATAACAGCCTGTGAGGGTAGCGGTATCGGACAGGCTATTTAATCCGGGGATAATGCTGCTGTTTAAAGTCCACTGGTAAAACCCAAAGCTGGCATAATTAATAATTTGCAATGTTGCTGTGCCGCCCAAATTATAGCTGAGCAGCATGTTGGGAATTTTGGCAACAATCAATGTAGCGGCACTGCTTGTATCTGCGGGGCTGCATGCACCCGATAGGATACAACGATACATATAGCCATTCATACTTGTATCAGCCGTAGTAATCTTAAGAGAATCAGTTGTTGCGCCAGAATAAGTGCTGTTGTTTGAAATGTTTGCAAAGCCAGAACCCGTGTTTAGCTGCCATTGATAAGTAAGGCCCGCGCCTGTTGCTGAAATACTAAAAATAGAATTGTCATTGTTGCAGATGGTATCATTGATCGGTTGGGAGCTAATGGATGGCGGCGTATGAACTATCAGTAGCACACTATCGCTGTTTGTATTAATTCCGCATGAATTGGTAATCATGTACCTGTATTTATAGCCATTCATTAATGATGTTACATTGGGTATGGCCAATGTTGCAGATGTGACACCGGCAATTGTTACAAAACCTGAGCCCGAATCTATTTGCCATTGATAAGTAAGCCCGGTTCCTGTCATTGCATAAAAATGTGCGGTATCGCCCACACAGACTGTATCATTAATAGGCTGCATTGTGATGATAGTGGCGCCATTAACAGTTACATGAGTTGTTGCAGGGGCTGCAGATAAACAACCATTTTGCACAGCCCATACCTGATAGATGCCTGTATCTATCATAAGGACAGCGTTTACGGTAAGGGTTTGTGTGGTAAATGTGTCAAGATGATTTACACAACAATAAGGATAAAAAGGAAAGCATTGATAACAGGAATCAATATTCCATGGGGCCCATTTATAGGTAATATTGCTTTGAGTATCAATGGCTGTTACCTTGAGCGTATCGCCCAAACATACCGGGCTGTTGCTGCTGACAGTGATATTAGCAGGTTTTGGTTTGCCGCTGACATGAACTGTTTTGAAAGTTGGAGAGACACATGAAACTCCATTTTGTGTGGCGATTGAATAAACTTTTAAAATACCGGTATCATACGGGCTGGAATTGGGTATTGAAATATCAGCGCCGAAAGCCGGACCAACTGAAAAAGCGGACGCAAAAGAAGAATCAGCCCAACCATAACACGAAGAACAAATGGGGGAAATGCTTCCTGCATGAAGCTTAAGGGTATCGCCAAAACAAATAGGACTGTTGCTTATGGCTGTATCAGGAGCTGCGGGCAAGGGCACAATATGCACTTCTACTGTGTCACGCAGTTGAGAATAACAGTTGAAAGTAATGCCTTGCTTTGTGTATGTATAGAATGTGGCAGCAACATATATACCGGAATCGCATAAAGGGGTATTTATTACATTGATGTTTTGACTATACTGCGGATTCCCGCCTCCAAAACAGAGTGGTGTTTGATACCATTCAAAACTCGGTACACCGTATGGATAACCGAATGCAATACCTTGTATAAAAAGAAGTGAATTTTGACAAACCGTAATACTGTGATTGGGGTAGTCAATATTTGCTTGGGGATTATTGGGTATGGGACTTATGCTAACATCTGTGCCAGCTATCGTAGAATAGCAAGTGAAAGAGCCAGCTGTTAAAGTACAATAGACAAGATAGTATCCTGAGTCGCAAATAGCTGCTGCTACCATTGAGGCGTCGCCGGAATAAGACGTGGAATAAAATGGCGTAGCACAGCCAGGCCCGTCCCACTCATACTGGACACCGGGTGTACTACATGTTGCATGGAGATGGAGGATTTGCCCAACGCATAATGGGCTATTGCTGGTGCCTGTTGGAGTAGCAGGTGCTGCTAAAACGCTTAGTATTATCGTATTACATGTGGCATTGGGTAAACAAGCCCCCGCAACTATACAAGTATATTGGTTGCCATTCATGGCTGTTGTGGCATTGGAAATAGTGAGCGAAGATGTATTAGTACCACTATATACACCGCCATTACTAATGTTTGTTCCACTCAGTTGCCACTGGTAGCTTAAAGGGCCGGTTCCTGAAGCCGTAATTGATAATGAAGTATTGCTTCCTTCACATACTGTGTCATTTATTGTCGTCTGGTTGGTGATAGATGGTGCTGTGCATTGTGCGTATAATGCGTTTGCAGAAAACAAAATAGCGAGGGTCAAAATAAGGCATTTCATAGGCTTTAGTTTTTGGATGCTTGTACAGATAGGTATGTGTTTTGTATTAAAAATAGGTTTATTATCATTAAAGGTATAAAATATATTAATAAGATAAAAACAAAAAGGTGCCCTTAGGACACCTTTTTGTAAAAAAACTTGTTTAATTATTATTGTTGTATAATGATCTTGCTGCTGTAGTTAATATCAGCAGACTTCATGCTGATAAAATACATACCAGCTTGCAGGCTTGAAAGATTTAATTGTGTAAGACCTGCATTGATCGGAGACTCAAACACTTTATGACCAACAACATCAGATATTACAGCCTGTGCATCAACATTGCTGCTGATGTTTACTAAACCGGTAGTTGGGTTAGGATATACCTGTATATTGTTTTCAACAGCGTTGATATTTACAATACCTGTTGTAGTGTTGGTGTAATGAGAAACAGTATGTGTCTGGAAATTGATGCCGTTCGCCGTTTGGTAGCTGTTTGTCAGTGTAACGATCCACGGTGTATTCTGATAACCTAAAATTTCAGGATAGACGGTATAAGTGCCGGGTACAGGTAAATTAGAGAAGGAATAATTACCATTAACGTCAGTCATAGCATAAGCTATATTGCCTGCTGCATTGCGGATCAGTATTTCAACATTTGCATCTGGCACACCTGTTGTCTTGGATGCTTTATTAGCACCCATGGTAACATTACCACCTATAAAGCCGGGGCCGGTAACTACAGTTCCATTCAAAAGATTAATGTTATGCCCTGATGAAACCAAAGTTCCATTGTAGTAAAAAGTAGTAGCCGAGTTCCAATGAAGGCTGTCGAGGCCATAGGTTGGTAACGCAGACGTTCCGGATGATGGGCCATTCGTGATCATAGCTTTTACCCTGTAGGTGTCGGCAGGCTCATTATTAAATGCATAATTTGTGCCCATAGCTACACCTCCACTAATCGTCATTGAATCAATTGCAGTAAGTACTTGAGTGGAAGAATTGTAGCTTATCAGCCAAACTTTATAAGTTGGATTTAAAGGATTGTTTACTAACCCGAGATATTGACCGATTGTATCAATATGTAAAGTTCCGGTAATCTGGTTCAGAGTTGTTCCTACTGTTACTGATTGAATAGCAGTATCTACGCATATGGGTATTAAATTGGCAGAATCATATTGATTGATAAGTCTTATTGTATAAGTACCTGCATTTGCGTAAGTATGAGAATAACTTGTTCCCGCATTACCATCACCATAGTCCCAACTTGCAGAGGAGGTAATATCACAATTAGTGCCGGGTGGAATAGAGCTATTGGTAAAATTTGCAGTTGAAAAACTGCTTGTATAAGAAAAGCTTGCAGCTGCATTATTGCAATTATAGGTAAATGGTACTGTAGAAATATAGACATATTGTGTATCATTATAATTGCAGGATGAATTACTGGCATGTACCCATACCAGGTATTGGCCGTTGCATGGGAAAGTATATGATACAATACTACCTGATGTTGGGAAATTATTGAAAATTGCATGCCACGAATAAGTCATACCAGGTGTGCCTGCGGGAGTGTTTGCTGTAAAAGTTGTTGCGCCTGCAGCACCATACGAAGCGGTAAAATTGGTTCCACATGGTTGGTAGTTCATAATAATTGATGCTGTCGTAGAATCCGAACAAGCCAAAGTCATTCCGGGAGAATCTAAAATCAGCACTATCATCGTTGCTGTATATGTGCCTGTAGATGCGTAATCATGCATTACATATTCGTGATGTAAAACAGTGTCAAATGCTCCATCACCATATCGCAAAATGTAACGGGCCACATGGCCAGAGGATAATGTTCCGGGATTAGAAGAATTATAAAATCCTTCGTTCAATAAATTGCTGTCAAATGGATCAAAGCTATGGGAAAATCCTGCTGTTGAGGTGCAGGTTGTTGTTGATCCGATTGTAATATTTTGACAATTGCTATCCGAACAGATTTGTGTGTTGGAAGGCGTATCTAGCCAATGCATTGCAAGACAAAGCATATAGGTGCCAGCAGTGGCGTAAGTATGCGAGGAAGACGTACCATTGGTGCCATCACCATAGTACCAGGTATAATTAATATTAAAACCCTGCAAACTGCTGGGATTTGTAGAGGTATTGGTGAAAGAAGCAGAATTAGAAGATATAATACTTGTAAATGCTGCATGTGCAGTAGCGCAACTATAATTGTTTGGTGAGTTAGTAATAGTAGTAGCCAATGTACTTGTCCAACTGCATGGTGCACTTGAGGTGGCTGTAAGTGTTACTGTATAATATCCGTTTGAAGGGTAGGTATGGGTAGTTGGGGAACCTGTACCTGTATTGGTGTCACCATAATCCCAGGAATAAGTCATGCCACTGGTTCCTGCGGGAGTATTGGCAGTTAAGGTAACGGCACCACCTGAGCCATAAGAAACTGAAATTGCAGAACCACATGCAGGATAACTAACCGTTATATTAGCAGTAATAGAGTCCCCACATACAACACTCGGGCCGCTTGTATCCATAATCAGGGCTACAATCGTTGCAGTATAGGTTCCGGCAGCAGAATAATTGTGTGATATATCGGCATTATAGCCAATGTCAGACGATAGTCCGTCTCCAAAACGTACGATATATTCTGCATACTGGGTTGATGCTAATGTACCCACACTGCTTGAATTTGAAAAAGTAATTTGCAATAGATTGTTCCCCGAAGAAGTGTTAGAGTTTGAAAAGCCAGCTGCTGCAGAACAGGCATATATATATTGTACAAATAAAAGCCCGATAATCGTAAATAGCAGTTTTTTCATAAAATTTATATAAGATATGCAAATTAAGACGGATTTATTCTTTTAGGCCATAGTAAAGTTAAGGAAAATAGCATACAAATATTATAAAAAACAATAAAATATATTAAACAAAA